>DAOUID010000242.1:0-3337 GCA_034428315.1 Dehalococcoidia bacterium | reverse complement strand
CAGGCCGCCAACGGCGACGTCGTCCTGAACGAGCGCACCGACAGCTTCGAGGTCGCCGGCAAGCGCTGGGACGTGCCCGTTTGCGGCGTCTTCGTCATCCGCGACGGGAAGATCGCGCGCTGGTCGGACTACTTCGACATGGACCACACCTGGCTGCCGCGCCCCGGCGCCTAGTCGTTGGTCGCGGGCACAAGAAAGCGGGCCGCAAGTGCGGCCCGCTTCCCCAAAAGGGGTGTCGTGCTTCCCGGCGCTAGGCCGTCGCGATCTTGATCTGCTTCGGCTTCGCCGCAGCCGGAACCGGGATGCGCAGTGTGAGCACCCCGTTCTGCAACTCCGCGTTCACGTCCGCGTCGTGCAGGACGCCCGGAAGGGCCAGACGCCGGCTCAGCGTCGACCAGCGCCGCTCGCGGCGGTGATAGCGCTCGTCCTCGTGGGCCTCGCTCACCGTGTGCTCGGCCTTGATGGAGAGCACGCCCTGGTGGAGCTGCACGTCGATCTCGTCCTCGGCAAAGCCGGGGAGCGAGGCGCGCACGATGAGCTCCTCGTCCGTCTCGGAAATGTCGACGCCGAGGGCGCCCTCGTCATAGCCGCTCGGCTCCATCGGGCCGAGTGCGCGGTTGAAGAAGCGCTCCACGAACTCACGGGGCGAATCGAAGGGGTCGTACCGGACCATTCCTGCCATCGTTCTTTCCACTCCTCTCACAATAACGTTGTGAAGTCTGAGACGAGTATGCGATGGGCTAGCACTCTTGTCAAGAGAGTGCCAAACAGCCCCGAGTAAAGAAACGCCGGGTGCGAACCGCAGCCCCGGCGCTTCGGCGTTACGCCTTGTCGAACAGGATGTGGAGGTTGTTCAAACCCCGCAGGATGTAGCTCGGCTGGTGCGTCGGCGCCGGGTAGTCCGGGTCCAGGCGGAAGTTCTTCATCCGCTTCACGACCTCCTCGAACGCCACCCGGATCTCCAGGCGCGCCAGCGCCGCGCCCACGCAGTAGTGCGGCCCTGCGCTGAACGCCATCTGCTCGCGCGCGTTCTCCCGCCCCACATCGAACTGCGCAGCGTCAGCAAACTGGCACTCGTCGCGGTTCGCCGCCGCGTAGATCAGCATCATCAGCTGACCCTCGGGGAGATCGACGCCCCCGAGCGTGACCGGTTTCGTGGTGCGTCGGAAGAGGGCCCGCACGGGCGTCTCCACCCGCAACGTCTCCTCTACCATGTTCGTGATCAGCGAAGGGTCGTCCTGGACTCTCGCCAGCTCGTCCGGGTTCTCGACGAAGAGCAGCATCGTGCTGCCGATGCAGTGCGCCGTCGTTTCTTTCCCGGCCACCTGCAGCTGCTGCAGGATGCTCAGGATCTCGGCGTCGTTCAGCGGGCGCTTCCCGTCGTCGGGGTGGTCCATCTCGACCGTCGCCAGGGTGGTGATGATGTTGTCCTTGGGGTCTTCCCGCGCCTCCTGGGCGCGCATCAGGAAGTATTCCTGCAGTTCCAGCCCCGCCTTCAGGATGGAGCGTTCCTCCTCCGGCGGAATCTGCCGCTCGATGCCCCCGATGGCGGCGTCCGCACGAGCCTTGTAGTCCTTCAGGTCCTTCCGCGGCACCCCTATCTGGTCGGCGATCACCGCCATCGGCACCTCATCGGCGAACTGCTTCGTGAAATCCACCTTGCCGTCGTCGATGAACTCGTCGATCAACCCGGTCACGATCTCGCGTACGTAGCCCTCCATGCTGGCCACGCGCCGAGCCGAGAGGGCCTTGTTCACGAGCGAGCGGTAGCGCATGTGATAGGGCGGGTCGGCCGCCAGGAGCGTGGGCGCGCTCGCCCGATTCGTGGTCTCGCGCAGCATCTTCAGTTCCTCGTCTACGTCTTCGTCCTGCTGCATGACCAGGTCGGCCGGCCCCGTCGGGATGGACGAGGAGTAGGTGATTGGATCGTGCACGACCTCGCTTAGCAGCTCGTACGTGCTCACAACCGCCATCCCCAGCTCGGGCACGAAGTGCACCGGCGCCTCGGCGTGCAGCGCCTCATAGAACGGGTACGGACACTCCAGCGTCTCCGGCGCGATCAGGTTGAAGTCGGCAACGGACATGGCGGTTCACTCCAGGTGCCCTGCGGGCATGGTTGGGGAATCGTACGGACTTTGCCGCGCAGCCGCACCCGCGCCGCCCAGGGGACACGCGCGGCACGGCGTTCACCCCTCGCGGCGCAGACCGACCGAACGGCTTGAACGGGCTCCGGCCCAGGAAGTCACCCCTCGCGGCGGCGATCGCCGAGAAGACTTGTGCCTGTGCCGGCCTCAGAGAATCTGGGAGAGGAAGAGCTTGGTGCGCTCCTCTTGCGGGTTCTCGAAGAAGTGCTGCGGGGTGCCTTCCTCCACGAGCGAGCCTTCGTCGAAGAACATCAGGCGGTCGGCCACCTCGCGCGCGAACCCCATCTCGTGCGTGACCACGATCATCGTCATGCCCGAGCGCGCCAGCTCCTGCATCACGTCCAGCACTTCCTTGATCATCTCCGGGTCCAGCGCCGAGGTGGGCTCGTCGAAGAGCATGATCTTCGGCTGCATCGCCAGCGCCCGCGCGATCGCAACGCGCTGCTGCTGGCCGCCCGAGAGCTGCGCCGGGTACTTCTCCGCCTGCTCCGGGATCCCGACGCGCTCGAGCAGCTGCATGGCCAGGGCGTCGGCGTCCAGTTTCGGCATGCGCCGCACCTTGCGCGGTCCCAGGGTGATGTTGTTCATCACCGAGAGGTGCGGGAACAGGTTGAACTGCTGGAACACCATCCCCACCTCGGAGCGGATCGCGTTCAGGTTGCGCACGTCGTCGTTCATCTCGATCCCGTCGATCACGATGCGGCCGGAGTCGTGCTCCTCCAGCCGGTTCAGGCAACGGATGAAGGTCGACTTGCCCGAGCCCGATGGCCCGAGCACCACGACGATTTCGTGCTCCTTGATGCGCATCGAGATCTGATCGAGGGCCTGGAAGTCGCCGAACCACTTGTCCACGTTCTCGGCGATGATGATGTCGTCCGCGGACTCGAGGTCCCGGGCGGGCATGGATGCGGTTTCCGTCGTCATCGTGCTGCTCCCTTCGGATGCTAGCGCTCGCCGATTCCCAGCGAGCCTTCGACGCGCTGCGAGATGCGCGACATGATGAAGGCCACGATCCAGAAGACCACGGCCACGAACACATACGCCTCGATCCGGTCGGGCGTGAACTCGAACTGCGCGATCGCCGAGTCGGCGTTCCCCTTCAGCTCCCGCAGCGGCAGGATCACCGTCACCAGCGTCGTGTCCTTCCAGATGGAGATCGCCTGACCCACCATCGGCGGGATGGAGATGCGCAG
>DAOUID010000241.1:0-8026 GCA_034428315.1 Dehalococcoidia bacterium | reverse complement strand
CTCCGCAAGTTCTGCCCCCGCTGCCGGGAACACAAGCTGTACAGGGAGACAAGGTAGCGAAATGGCACGCGCCCAACGCCGCCGTGGTTCGCGCGGTCGTCGCGCTGCCCGTGAGCGGCGTCAGTCACCCGGCGCCGAGGAGGTGACCGAGGGCGGCGCTCCCGTCGTCGAGGCGGTGACCACCCCGCGCCTGCAGCCGCAGCGCGGCCGCAGCTGGAACCCGTTCGGGTTCCTGAAGCGGTTCCAGCCACGGGCCGTGGCCGATGTCATCTCCGAGTTGCGCAAGGTGACGTGGCCCACGTTCGCCGAGACGCGCTACCTCACCCTCGTCGTCGCCGTGGTGGCCATCGTCATCGGCGTCATCCTCGGCCTCTTCGACCTGCTGTTCGGCTGGATCATCGAGCAGCTCTTCTTCAACTAGCCAATGAGTGAGGACAACGTGGAAGTCCAGGACACCGACACCGCGAGCCACGAGTCGCTGCCCGAGGCGGGCCCCGAGGAAGTCGGGCAACAGCCCACCCGCCGCCGCGCGCGCCGCGAGGAGCACGAGGAGCAGGACCAGATCAGCGACGAGGAGATCAGCGCCGCCGGCCGTTCCTGGTACTTCGTCAACACCTACAGCGGCCACGAGTACAAGGTTCGCCACGCCATCAAGGCCACCGTCGACCAGATGGATGCCGGCGATCGCGTCTTCCACGTGATCGTGCCCACCGAGGACGAGATCGAGATTCGCGAGGGCCAGCGCCGCACCGTCAAGCGCAAGCTCTATCCGGGCTATGTGCTCGTCCAGACGATGACGCTCGAGGAAGGCGACCCCGAGTCCGACAACCTCTGGCACATGATCCGCAATACCAGCGGCGTCACCGGCTTCGTAAGCGCCGGCTCCGATGCGGGAGGCACGCCCCAGCCTGTGGCCCTCACCCAGGACGAGGTCAACAACATTCTTCGCGCCATGCGCATGGAGCAGCCGCGCGTGCGCGTCGGCTTCCAGGTCGGAGAGAGCGTCCGCATCGCCTCCGGCCCCTTCGAGGATCTCGTCGGCTCCGTGGACGAGATCAACACGGAGAAGGGCAAGGTGCGCGTGCTCGTGAGCATGCTCGGGCGCGAGACGCCGGTCGAGCTCGACTTCCTGCAGGTGGAGAAGCTGTAGGGCCGCCTCCCAGATCCCGTAAGCCTCGGGGCAAGGCGAGGTTGTGCAGCCCCGGCTGGTCTGCGAACGTGGAACCATGATGCATGTGCTGGCGTTCCCTTCCCCGCGAGCGTCCCTGCTCCTGGTCCTCGGTCTCGTCGCTCTGGTCGCGGTCGCCTGTGGTGGTGGCGACGAATCCCCCGAAGAGACCGCCACCCCCGACGCGGTCGAGGCGACCCCTACCGAGGCGCCCACCGAGCCGCCAACGCCGGTCCCCACGGAGCCACCGGCCGCTGAGGGAGGCTCGGTCGACGAGCAGTACCTGCGCGCTATCTGCGTGGCGGGCAACGACTTGCAGAACGCGATGTTCGCCGCGCTGGTCAGGATGGAGACCGAAGGGGTGGACCCGGAGGACGACCCGGAGGCCTTCGGGGAGCTGTTCGTGGAGCCGCTGGCGGGTTTCCTCGAGGCCATCCGGGACGTAACGCCTCCCGACGATATGGCCGAGTACCACGAGGCGGCGCTCGCCGCCTACGAGTCCCTGATCGCGCTCTTCGCCTCCGTTGAAGAGGGCGAGGAGCTTGAGGGCGGTCCGCTGGACCTGCTCGGCGGCATGCTGGGGGACGCGGAAGCGATCCCCGTCATTCCCGACGCCACGCGCGCGCGCCTCGCCGCCGTCGCCGAGGATGTCCCCGACTGCGCCGGTTCCATCATCCTCCAGGAGTTCCTGGGGACTGGCGGCGGCGAGACCATTGATGAGCCGGGGATGTATGAGGGCGAGGCCGATCCCGAGGCTGAGGCGTACGTCCGCGAGCTGTGCCTCGCCGGCGAGGCCTATGTGGCGACCATCGACGAGGCCATCGCCGGCCTGGGTCCGGAGGCCGACCTGGACGAGAGCGATCCCGAGGTGTTCGCCACGGTCTTCGCGGAGGCCATGCGGGGCCTGTCCCTGGCCATGCTGGAGATGACGCCGCCCGTGGAGATCGCTGAATACCACGACGCCGGCGGCGCGCGCTTCCACGAGATGGCCAACCTCCTCGAGAGCATCATCGAGACGCTGGATGCCGGCGGCGAGGTGACCGCCGAGCAGCTTGGCCTCTTCCAGGGGCTGCTCGCAGGCGGCATCGGGCTGCCCGGCCTTCCCTTCGAGTACGCCGATCGCCTGGGCCAGGCGGCGAACAACGTGGTCGAGTGCTTCGGCTCCGGGTTCCTCTACGGCTTCCTCTCGGGCGGGGGATAGCCTGCTCGCCCTGAGGCCGCCGGCGTGAGCGGAGCAGCGCTCCCGCGCGCGGTCCGGGACCGTGCCGTCCGGGCCGCGACGGGCATGGCCGAGTGCTACGGATCCACCTTCCTGCTCGCCTTCCTCGGGGAGGGGCAGTAAGCGTCCCTGCGGCTCAGGAACCTAGTTGCACTCGACCCCGCCGCATTGTTCAGGCGGGACTCCTCCCTCCGGTTCCCGCTCCTTGCAAAGCCCCGACAGGATGCAGGCCTCGTCCGTGACCTCGGCGAACCGCTGCATGAGCTCTTCGTCGCCCTCGTCGCCGTAGGAGATGAGCACACGGTCGATGTTGGTGATGTCCTCGAACGCGAGCGTGTCGACCTTGACGCCGTTCAGGATGAACGAGAGCTGCTTCGTCTCCGAGTTGCAGTAGCGATCACCCTCCGGGAGCGTGAGGCAGACATCGGTGAACTCGAAGCCCAGCGAGTCGAAGAACTCCCACCAGGTGGTGCCTTCCCGGTGCACGTGGACGACCACGTGCCACGGCCTGTGGAGGTGCACGTTCTCGCTGAGCTTCTCCTCCGTGGTCGAGTAGAAGCGGTCCTGGTCGAAGTTGTAGCGCTCGCCATTGATGTAGAGGGCGAGGTCGGCATGCCAGTGCACCGTCTGGCGCAGCTCGCCGCCCAGCGTGGGCGTAGGCGCCGCCGCGCCGCCGCCGTCGCCGCGCTCGTTGAGGACGAGCAGGATGGCCAGTGCCACCACTGCCGCCACGAGCAGCACGATGATGGGAATCCAGACGCGGGGAACGAGCGTGCCCCTGGGTGGCGGGGTTGGGTCAGCTGCCGCCATCGTCCCCGGCGTCGGTCTCGCCGTCGCCCTCCGGCGCTTCCGTTGGCTCTTCCTCTGGCTCGTCCTCGGCGGTTGCGGCCTCGATGATCCCGTCGAGGATCTCGGCCCACCCGGCGGTGGTCTGCGGGGGAGCCTGGAGGGGTGCGCCGTTGATCACGAAGTTCGGGGTGCCCCGGAAGCCGATCGCCGTTGCCGCGGCCTGGTCGGCGGCGACCGCGCTCAGGGTGTCCGGATCGGCAAGGCAGGCGTCGAACGAATCCGTATCGAGGCCAAGGTCGCCCGCGATCTCGACGAGGCCCTCCTTGGAGAAGGCGCCCCGGTCGGGCCGGAAGTCGTCCTCCGCCTGCCTCGCGAAGAGGCGGTTGGCGTACTCGAAGAGGCGGTTCTGCCCGGCGGCGCACACGGCCCCCTGGGCCGCGCTCACCGATTCCTGGCCCACCACCGGCAGGTGGCGGAACTCGATCTGGAGCAGGCCCGCCTTGACGTACTCCTCTACCAGGAACGGCTCGATGTTGAGGGTGTAGGTGAGACAGTGCGGGCACTGGAAGTCTTCGTACTGGATCATCTTCACGGGAGCGTCGTCACTGCCCAGCCTGTCGCCGTTCTGCATCTCCGTGGGCAGGTCCGCGAGCGCCTGGTCGAGCGGGTCGCGATCGAGGTCCGGGTCGTCGCCGCCGTTGCGGAGGGCGAGCACGATCACGAGGGCCAGCAGCACCGCCGCCAGCAGGCTCACGCCGGCGAGGAAGGGCCAGCTCAGGAAGTTCGCCCCGCGCCCACCGCCGCCGCCGCCGCCATCGCCACCGCCCTGCGACGAGCCCCGGGAACGGCCGCCCCGATAGGAGGTGGCCTGCCGGCGAGCCTGTCGGCTCTGCTCACGACGCGCCTGCCGGTTCGACATCGGGTCGAGGATAGCAAAGGCAGCGCTAGGGGCATCGGGGTCGGGGGTGTCACCCCTCAATTGACTGTCAAGGGAACACTGACTACTGTGTCGGACCAAACGCAATCACAGTCGAGGAGGTCGTTGACTACCATGGCTAGGCTCGCGACAGCGCCACCGCTGCACTCCGACGCTGCCATCCCTCCCGGAGAATTCCTGCAGGAGCACCTGGACGACCTCGGCGTCAGCCAGGCTGAGTTCGCGCGCCGCCTCGGTCGCCCCCGCCAGGTCGTCAACGAGATCGTCCGCGGAAAGAAGGCGATTACGGCCGAGACCGCGCTCGATCTCGAGGCCGCGCTCGGGACGCCGGCCCACATCTGGCTTGGGCTTGAGCAGGAGTACCGCCTTGCGCTCGCCCGCAGGGCGCGGGCAGGAGTTACCTAGCCGTCCACCTCTTCGAGGAAGCCCTCGACCAGCTCCAGGAACCGGTCGAAACAGTCGTGGTGGACCCAGTGGCCCGCGCCCTCGACCGTCTCCGCGCGGTAGTTGTGGAAGGCGCTGTAGTCGGGCGCTTCCTGCTTGCCCCAGCTCTCGGCGCCCTGGATGAAGAGGAGGGGCACCCGGATCTGGTTCCAGATGTCGCGCGCGTCCTCCATGTTGAACTCGTAGGGCGAGCTCGATCGCACATGGTTGTCGAACTTCCAGACGTAGCCGCCCTCCACCTCCCGCACCCCGTGCACGGTCAGGTGATGGGCCAGGTCGGGCGAGAGGTGGCTGTTGGCCTCGCGCATGCGTGCCTCGGCATCCTCGAAGGTGGGGTAGATGCGCGGCTCGCGCCCGGCCAGCTCGCGCATGTCGGCCAGCCAATTGCGCATGCGCTCGTGCGCCGGGCGGTGCTCCGAGCCCGTGCGCAGCCGTCCCAGCCCCTCGATGCTGACCACCGCGTGTACGTTCTCCGGAACCGTGCCCGCGTACTGGAGCGCGATGCTGCCACCCAGCGAGTGCGCCACGAGCGTCACCGGCGTCCGCCCGATCTCGCCCACGACGGCGTGCAGGTCGAGCCCGTAGTCGATGATCGAGTAGTTCCCACCGAGCGCCCAGTCGGAGTCGCCGTGGCCGCGCAGGTCGACGGCGTACACCTGGTAGCGGTCGCGGAGGGCGAGCGCCGTGCGGTCCCACGAGCGGGCGTGGTCGCGCCCCCCGTGCAGCAGGATGAGGGGCGGCTTGTCCCCCTCGCCCCAGACGACGTAGTGGAGGTTCACGCGTTGTGAGACGACGTATCGGGATTCGGGCTCCATGGCGTCCGGCAGTGTAGTGGTCCTCGCCCTTACGCGGGGCTCCTGCCTAGGAGAAGGCGGGGCCGCCCGGCTGGCAGGTGCGGCAGAAGCTCGTCACCTTCTTGCTCGCCTCGATGTCCGTGATCTTCGCGCCGTCGCGCGGGCAGAGGGCCTCGCCCCCGAGGCGGTGCACCCGGAAGAAGTCGCGCCGCTCGCGATAGTCGAGCGAGTCGCCCTTCACCATTCGCTCGCGCGCGAGCGGCGTCGCCCAGTCCATCACCTCGCGCGCCGATGCGAACAGCCGCAGCAGGTCCTCCTCGTCGAGGTCCTTCCGGGCCGTGAACGGGTTGATGCGCGCTTCCCACAGGATCTCGTCGCTGTAGGCGTTCCCGATGCCCTGGACGAACTCCGCCTTCGTGAGGATGTTCTTGATGCGCCCCCGGTACTTGCCGATGCGCTCCAGCCAGACCTCATCCGTGAGGGCCGGGTCGAGCAGGTCGGGGCCGCTCGCGCTCCAGTTCGGGATCGCCTCGATCTCCTCCAGCGGCAGCAGGTAGATGCGGCCCATCACGCGCAGGTCGGCGTAGCGCAGCTCCATGCCGCCCGAGAGGGAGAGGCGCAGGCAGGTGCGCCCCTGCCGTTTCGCATCCGGCGGCGCGTACTGGAAGCGCCCCGTGAGCATCGGGTTGATGGCCAGCACCCGCCCCGAGGCGAGCGCGAACAGCAGGAACTTCCCGTGCCGCTCCGTCTCCCCGAAGGCGTCGCCCGGGAGCGACTCCGCGAGGACCGTCGCGCCCGTGCGCACCACGTGGGGAATCTTGACCTCGACCGACTCGACCGTCTGTGCGGGCAGGCGTTCGTTCAGAAAGCCGCGGATCGCCTCGAGGTCGGGAATCTCCGGCACGGGTCAGGCCCCCGGGCGGGCGGCCGCCTCGCGGGCGAACATCTGCACGGAGGTGAGGATGCCGAGCAGGCCCTCGCCCTTCCCCATCGAGATCTCCTTCCCGAAGATGTCGAAGACGACGTCGCCGGGGATGCGCAGCACCTCGTCCAGCGAGGCCCCCGAGACCGTGTCGTCGAGGATGGCGCAGAACGACTTCGCGGAGATGCCCTGGGGGTTCTCCACGGCGAACCAGTACTTCTGCGTGCCCCCGTCGTTGTCCTCGGCCCACACGTACGCCTGCGACTCGCAGCGCTTCACGCGGCGCTCCTCGGGGTAGGGGCGCGTGGCCACGCGCTCGGGCACGTTCACGAACTGGTCGGCGTACTCGATCAGGTAGTCGACCCGCTCGCCGCGTTCCAGGAACGAGAACTCGTCGAGCAGGTCGTTCAGGGGCTGGGGAATGCCCTCGTGGGTCACTTCTCGATGGGCACGTTCACCAGGTTGCCCCACTCGGTCCAGGAGCCGTCGTAGTTGCGGACGTTCCCGAAGCCGAGCAGGTGGGTGAGCACGAACCACGTGTGGCTGCTGCGCTCGCCGATGCGGCAGTAGGCGATCGTGTCGCCGTCGGGCGAGAGGCCCTGCTCGTTCAGGTAGATGTCCTGCAGCTCGGCGGCGGTCTTGAAGGTCCCGTCCTCGGGGTTGGCCGCGCGCGCCCAGGGGATGCTCTTCGCCGTGGGGATGTGGCCGCCGCGAAGGGCGCCCTCGTTGGGGAAGTCGGGCATGTGCAGGCGCTCGCCCGAGTACTCCTGCGGGCTGCGCACGTCCACGAGCTGGCCGCCCGCCTCCAGGTGCGCGAGCACGTCCTCGCGGAACGCGCGCACGGGTGCGTCGTTGCGGTCGGGGGCGGAGTAGTCGGTCGCGTCGTAGGTGGGCACCTCGCGCACCAGGTCGCGCCCCTCCTGCTCCCACTTCTGGCGGCCGCCGTCCATCACCTTGGCGTTGCTGTGGCCGAAGAGCTGGAAGACCCAGTAGGCGTAGCAGGCCCACCAGTTGTTGCGGTCGCCGTAGAAGATGACGGTCGTGTCCCGCGTGATCCCGTTACGCGACATGAGCGCCTCGAATCCCTCGCGGTTCAGGTAGTCGCGCCGGAGCTGGTCGTTTAGGTCCGCGGCCCAGTCGACCTGAACGGCCCCGGGAATGTGGCCCGCGGGGTAGAGGAGCTGGTCCTCGTTGGACTCGACGATGCGGATCCCGGCGGCATCCAGGTTATCGGCGACCCAGTCGGTGCTGACAAGAACGTCGGGATTGGAGTACCCACGGCTGGCGATGTCGGTCATAGCGTCTCTCCTGACGGTTGGTGCTTGTGGCGGGCGGCGCCCGCGGACCGCTAAGCGTACAGGAGCGCCGCCAACGACGGGGGGAGCGCTCAGCCCCACGGGCGTAGCATGACGGCCATGCAGGACGCGAAGGATCTCACCCCCGAGGAGGCCGCGAAGCGGCTGCGGGAGATCATGTACGCCGGATCAAGCACCCGGGTGAGCCTTACGTCGGCGCCTATGCAGCGGGCGATCAAGGAGCTCGCGGAGCGGGCCGCCGAAGCGGAGCCCCCGGAGCCGTCGGTCGAGATGGCTGTCACATCCCACGGTGTGGGACGAGGGACGCTCTTCGCCGGGCTTGCGTTCCTGATTGTCGTCGGTGGCATCGTGGCTGCGGTAGTCCTGGCCTAGCCGCTAGCCGCTAGAACACGAGCTTCGAGCCGTCCCCTTCCGCCCGCGCCCCCGGCTCCGCCCCA
>DAOUID010000240.1:0-2259 GCA_034428315.1 Dehalococcoidia bacterium | reverse complement strand
TGCCCATCGCCCGGAAGGGGTCGCCGCCGATGGGCTCGACCTTGATGACGCGGGCGCCGAGGTCGGCCAGGAGGGCGGCGCCGAGGGGGGCGGCGATGACGGTTGCGAACTCGAGGACGGTGACGCCCGCGAGGGGCGGTCCGGAGGCGGGGGTCGCGGCGACGGCGGGGCGGGCTGGGGCGGCTTCGGCGAGGACCTCGGCGGTGTGCTGGCCGGGCTCGGGGCCTGCTTCGCCGGCGGCGCCGGGAGTGGCGGTGAGGCGAGCGAGGGGCCCGATCTGGCGCACGGTCCCGAGGGTGGGGTGCTCGCGCTCGACGACGTGGCCGTTGAGCACGAGATCGGGGTCGTCAAGGGCCTGCTGGGTGCTCTGGAAGGGGGTGGCGGCGACGCCTCCGTGCTCGATGAAGGTGTCCATCCACTCGTCGGCGGTGCGTTCGAGCATGCGCTCGAACATCCGGTCACGGAGGCGCTCGCGGGCCTCCTCGGACCACATCGCGGGGCTGCCCTCGTAGTCGGGGTCGGCGAAGATGTCGGCGAGGTCGACGGCGGCGAGGTAGTTGTCGAAGAGGTGGGCCATGAGGTTGCCGAACTGGAGCCAGCGGCCGTCCTTCGTCTGGAGGGCGTGGTAGTTGAGGGTGGGCATGGCGGGCATGGCGAGGCCGGCGAAGACCTCGGGATAGCGCTCACCGAGCTGGGCGCGGTAGAGGCCGCCGAGGTCGTAGGAGGCGAGGCCCTGGAGGAGGCTGGTCTCGACGAGCTGGCCCCGGCCCGTCCCCTCGCGGGCCATGAGGGCGGCGAGGATGCCGTGGAGGGCGGCCTGGGAGGTGGCGTGGGAGCCGGCCTGGACGGCGGGGTAGGCGGGACCCTCGCGGTCGGCGAGTCCGCTGAAAGTGAGCATGCGGCCCATGCGGGCGGCCACGACGGCCTCGTAGCCGGGATAGCCGGCGTAGGGACCCTCCGGGCCGAAGCCGGTGATGGCGCAGTAGACGAGGGCGGGGTTGCGAGCCTTGAGGGTCTCGTAGCCGGCGCCGAGGCCCTCGGCCCTGCCGGGGCGACTGCTCGTGACGAGCACGTCGGCGCCTTCGGCGAGGCCGGCCAGCGACTCGCGGCCCGCCTCGGTCTTGAGGTCGAGGACGGCGCTGCGCTTGCCGCGGAGCCACATGGGGGCGTTCGCGACCGTGCGCCAGAGGTCGCCGCCGGGGCGCTCGACCTTGATGACGTCGGCGCCGAAGTCGGCCAGGACCATGGTGGTCATGCCACCGATGGGGCCTTCGCTGAGGTCGAGAACGCGGAGATCGTCGAGCAGTTCGGGCATGGCGACCGTCCGCGGGGATGATACGCCGCTAGGCGGGAGCGACGGTGCGGACCTCGCCGGCCTTCGAGTCGTCGCGGATGAAGTCGAGGACGGCTTCGGCGATGGCCTCGGGCGGCAGGATGGCGTCGGCGTGCCGCTCGATGGAGGGCTGGAGCCAGGAGGCGGGGCGCTCGCCGTCGCCGGTCTTGCCCTGGAAGGCGGTGCGGACCATGCCGGGGGAGACGGCGTTGACGCGGATGTTGTCGCTCTGGGCGAAGGGGGCGCAGCTCTGGGTGAAGGACATGACGGCCTTCTTCGTGGCGGAGTACATGGGGTCGAAGGGGAGGTGGCCGTCGCCGGCGACGGAGGCGGTGTTGACGATGACGCCGCCGCCCCGCTTGCGCATGGCCTGGATGGCCTCGCGCGTGCCCATCATCACGCCGCTGGTGTTGATGTGGGTCTCCTCGGCGATGCGCTCGAGGTTGGCGTCGGGCCAGTGGGGCTCGCCGCTGGAGATGCCGGCGTTGTTGTAGACGATGTCGACGCCGCCGTAGGCAGCCTCGGCCTCGGCGAAGAGGTTGCGGATGCTGTCGGGGCTGGTGACGTCGCAGGCGACGAAGGTGGCGGAGCCGTCGGCGCCGGTGATCTCGCCGACGGTGGCGGCGCCGCCCTCGCGGTCGACGTCGGCCACGACGACGCTGGCGCCCTCGGCGGCGAGGGCGATAGCGGTGGCGCGGCCGATGCCGGACCCGGCGCCGGTGACGATGGCGACTTTCCCTTCGATCTCCACGATGAGCCCCCTTGCGAGCCGGGGCATTCTAGCGCGGAGGGAAGGGGTCAGGCGGGGAGGATGCCGACCTCCCGCATGCGCTGGGCGAGCCAGGAGCGCCCGAGGCCGACGTAGCGCTCCTGGCCGGTATCGAGGCCGTAAATGATGTCGTGCAGGCCGATGGTCCAGTAGTGGA
>DAOUID010000239.1:0-4325 GCA_034428315.1 Dehalococcoidia bacterium | reverse complement strand
GACCACACCCACGAGGATGACCACGCCGACGACGGCCACATGGTCGCTTCCGCCGGCGCCGGCCGCATCATCGTCAGTGATGCCGAGTCGCCCTACGTGTCCGTCATCGACCTCACCACGGGGTTCGTCGCGCGCGGCGCCTTCGAGGTGGCTGCTCCCGCCGCCACCGTCTACAGCGGCCTCGACGGGCGCTACGCCTTCGTTCTCTCCCGCGGACCCGGCGACGCCGACGACCGCATCCACGTCTTCGACAGCGGTATCTACACTGTCCCCCACGGCGACCACGAAGATCTTGTGACCGACCCCGTCACCCGCCTCCTCGATGTCGCCGACGAGTTGCCTATCCACTACACCTCCGTCAACGGCTGGGTCGCCGTCTTCGCCGACTCCCACGGCCACGTCTTCCTCTTCGAAGAGGAAGGCCTCGCCGCCGGCCGCATGGGCTACGAACCCCGCATCCTCGAAGCCGGCCCGCACCACGGGTCCGCCGTTGCCCTTGCCGGCGACCGCTTCATCGTCTCAACCAAGAACCCCGAGAACGCCGAGGACCCCCTCCCCGTCGGCGTCGAGGTCCGCGACCTCAACGACAACGTCATCTACGACGCCAGCGACAGCGCATGCCCTGGCCTCCACGGCGAGGCGCATAGCGCTCCCGGCGTCATGTTCGGCTGCGTCGGCGGCGTCCTCCTCTTCCAGCAGGACGGCGACGCCCTCAGCCACGTCTTCTTCCAGAACCCCGAGGAGATGCAGGAGAACGCTCGCGTCGGCACCGTCTACGGTCACCACGATGCCGGCACCTTCTTCGTCACCGCTTCCTATCGCACCGAGCAGGGCTGGGGCCAGGACGGTCTCTGGCTCATCGACCCGTCGACCGGCGCCTTCACCCGCGTCATGGACGAGTCGGCAACGGCCTCCTTCGGGCCCGAGGGCGAACGGTTCTTCGTCTTCACCGCCGATGGCATCCTCCACGTCTTCGAAGCGGCGACCGGGGCGTTCGTGACAAAGGCCGCCCTCGTCGGTCCTGGCGCCGAGCGTCCCCCGTCCATGACCTTCGTCGGCGAGGACCTCGTCATCACCGATCCGGCCAACGGCCTCGTCAAGCGCGTGAGCCTCGAGACCTTCTCCACGGTCGCCGAGTGGGAGGTGGGCGGCACACCCGCCAGTCTCGCGTACGTCGGCCTGTCGGAGGCCAGTCACTAGCCCCTCGCCGCGTCAGATGGGGCGTCCCGGGGCGAGTCCCTTCGCCCGGCGCTCCGTATACGAGAAGCCGCCCCCGCGCTGGCCTGGAGGGCGGCTTTCTCGTGCGAGGCCCCTACCCCTGCGACCCCGTACACTCCCGCCACGGCCCGCGACTCGGGCAGGGAGCGAACGGCATGGGACTCCTTGACGGCAAGAAGGCGATCATCCTGGGGGCCTCCAGCGGCATCGGCTGGGCCATCGCCGAGCGCTTCGCCGAGCACGGCGCCGAGCTCATCATCGCCGCCCGCCGCCAGGAGAACCTCGAGAAGCTCGCCTCCCAGATCGGCGCCACCCCCATCCGCTGCGACGGTCGTGACTACGACGACCTCAAGGCCCTCGCCGACGCCGCCATCGACAAGTGGGGCGACCTCGACATCGCCGTCAACTCCGCCGGCATCGTCCGCTTCAACCTGATCAAGGACATCACCCCCGAGGAGCTCCACGAGGTCGCCGACATCCAGTACTTCGGCTTCATCTACTTCATGAAGCACATGGGCAACGCGCTGGCCGCCACCGGCGGCGGCTCGCTCATCAATATCACCTCGAGCACGGCTATCTCCATCCCCATCGGCCTCACGCCCTACTCCGCCGCCAAGGCCGCCATCAACTTCGCCACCAAGATCGCCGCCCGCGAGTTCGGACCCGACCAGGTGCGCGTCAATGCCGTCGCCCCCGGTTTCGTCCCCACCGCCATGAACGCCTACGGCGGTGGCGGCACCCCCATCGACGAGGCTCGCGTCGACCTACCCGAGGACTCCCCCTCGGCGAAGGCCTTCATCGAGCAGACCCCCCTCCAGCGCATCACCACCGTCGACGACTGCGCCGACGTCACCCTCGCCGTCGCCAGCGACCTCTTCGGCGACATCACCGGCCAGGTCATCCCGGTCGAGGGCGGCAACCACCTCCTCCGCCTCCCGTAGGAGAGCGGCGGCTGTGCCGCCTGAGTGGAGCGGCGGGCTCTCGCCCGCCTGAGAAGAGCGCTCGGCGCTTCGCGCCATCACTGAGTAGAGCGCTCGCTTCGCTCGCTGAGTGGAACCCGTTCTTTGCAGGTGGCGTCAAACCACGTGTTAGGCCCCACTCAGGCGGCGCAGCCGCCGCTCCACTCAGCGCGGCTCCGCCGCGCGCTCTTCTCACTCCTCAGCCGCGCGGCAGTGCGGCGCTCCACTCAGCGAGCGAAGCGAGCGCTCTCCTACTCCGTCAGCCAGCCCCCGTCGACGTTCAGGTAGATACCGTTGATGTAGTCCGCCAGCGGCGAGGAGACGAACGCCACCGCGTTCCCGATCTCCTCGGGGTGCGCCCAGCGACCCAGCGGGATGCGCGCGATGCGGCTCGCCACCGCGTCGGCGAGCCCGTTGCCCGTCAGCTGGACCGTCGCGTTCGGGTCGAGCGGGGGCGGGTCGCCCGGGTTGACCCAGGTGGCGCCCGGGGCCACGGCGTTCACGGTGATGCCCGTGCGCCCCAGTTCCAGCGCCAGCGCCCGCGTGATCTGCAGCACCGCCGCCTTCGAGCCGTCGTAGGTCACGCCCACGCCCGGCGAGACCGCCTGCGTCGAGGCGATATTGACGATGCGCCCGCCGTTCCCGGCGGCCAGCATCACGCGCGCCGCAGCCTGGCACCCGTAGAACACGCCGTCCACGTTCACCGACCAGAGCACACGCCACATCTCCGGCGTGATGTCGGCGATGCCCCCGCCGTACTCGCGGTAGACGCCCGCATTGTTCACGAGGATGTCGAGGCTGCCCTGATCCGCGACGATCTGGTCGACGGCCGCGTTGAAGGCGTCCTGGTCGCTCACGTCGAGCGGGAGCGCCGCTGCGCCCAGCTCCGCCGCCGTCGCCGCCGTCGTGTCCGGGTTCAGGTCCGAGACGACCACCGTCGCCCCGCACTCCCCCAGCACCTTGGCGATGCCCCGCCCGATGCCCTGTCCGCTCCCGGTGACCAGCGCCACCTTGCCCTGGAGGTCGATCTCCTTCGCCATGTCCGTTCCTTTCGCTGTGTGCGTCTCGTGTTCGAGGTTGGTGCGCGAATGCTACGCCGAGATCGTGCGCTCCTCCGACCACTTCCCTTCCAGCGCCCGCTTGACGATCTTCCACCCGCCGCCGCGCCGCTCGAAGCGGTCGATGTACGTCCCGCCCATGACCCAGATCGTGCCCTCGGCGCTCACGTGGCTCGCCTGCACGTAGGTGCGCGCCGAGGCCCGGTCGCCGTCGAGCGTGATCTCGTAGTTCCCCAGCAGGTGCTGCGTGTGGGCGTACCGCGAGAGCACCCCTTCCGCGTACACCGCCGCCTCGTCCGGCGTCAGCGCCTCGCCGTAGTGCACGACGGCGTCGTCGCTGAAGCAGGTGCGGAAGCGCTCGTAGTCCTTCGCGTCGAGCGACGTCGCGTAGCGGTCGATCACCTCGACGATCGCCTGCCGGTCGGCGAGCTGCCCCGCGTCTAGGTCCAAGCCTGCGTCCTCTCCAGCGGCTCCGACCCCAGCGTCTGTGGCCACAGCTCGAACAGCTCGTCGATGTCGATGAACGGGTCGTCGAAGCGCAGCACCCGTTCCCGCTCCGGCTCGCTGTAGAGCGTGATGACGTGCCCGCGCGCGCCGAAGGTCTGCCCGTTCGCCGCCGCCCCTGCGTCCGACGCCAGCCACACCGCGATCGGCGCTACGTTCTTCGGGTCGCGAGCCGTCCCCGCCGCCGACTCGCTCGGCGGCGCCCCGTCCTTGTCGACGCCCAGGCCGCGGTCGGTCATGCGCGTCGAGGCCCCCGGCGCGATGCAGTTGCTGGTCACGCCGTAGCGGCTCAGTCCGCGTGCGTTCGAGCGCATCAGCCCCAGCTTGCCCGCGTGCGCAGCCGAGTAGTTCGGCTGTCCGCTGCTCCCGCGAATGCCCGCGTCCGAGGTGAAGTAGATGATGCGCCCGCCCTGCCGCTCCTGGCGCCAGTGAATCGCCGCGAACTTCGTCGGTGCGAAGCACCCCTTGAGGTGCGACTTGATCGAGCCGTCCCACTCCTCCTCCGTCATGTTGAAGATCATCCGCTCGCGCAGGATGCCGTGGGCGCAGCAGAGGATGTCGAGCTTCCCCCAGCGCTCCAGCGCCG
>DAOUID010000238.1:0-4530 GCA_034428315.1 Dehalococcoidia bacterium | reverse complement strand
CGTCGGTGAGGCTGGCGACGGTGGCCGCGGGACCCCGCGCCTCCGGCGTCGGGAGTCGCCGGAACGCGCCCTCCTCCGTTCCGCCGACCGCGCGCCAGTCGTGTTCGTCGCACAGCTGGGCGATGGCGCGGGCGGCCTCTGGTGGCAGGGTCACCTGGCCGATGGGCTCGCCGTTCGCGCGGCGGATGTCGGCCCCGGCGGCTGCAATAACGGCCGAGACGGCGCCCCCGAGCGGTTGCAGTGTGGGGAGCGCCAGCTCGTAGGGACGGGCCGTGGCGGCAGCGAGGACGACCCCCCTCCCCGCCAGCCCGTCGACCGCCGCGATGGTGGCCGGCGAGAGCCTTCCGCTCGGCCCCACGAGAGTTCCGTCGATGTCGAAGGCGGCCAGCCGGTAGGGCACGGGGTGCACGATACGGGAAGCCTCAGGGCGCGCCTTCGGCCGGCTCCGCGAGCGTGGGGATGCCGTCGATGATGGTCACCGCGACCGTCTCGTAGCGGGCCACGCCCTCGGCGGTCAGCTCGACGAGGAGGATGACGGAGTCGTTCGCCGGATCCCAGAAGCCGTCAAAGACGAAGTTGCCGAGGCTGTAGGCGATGAGCCCGCCGCCGTACTCCTCGATCGGCTGGAGGACGTGCGGGTGGGCACCGATAACGAGCGTCGCGCCCGCATCGATGGCGGCGCGCGCCTGCTCGCGCTGGGCCTCGCTCGGCTCAAGCTCCCACTCGATGCCGAAGTGGAGGAGCACGACGACGAGGTCCGCGCCGCCCCGGGCCGCCTCGACATCCGCGACCATCGCGGGGACATCGAGCCAGGCGACCCCGGGCGTCTCGTCCGTCGCGTCCCAGACGCGCGGGTCGAAGCCGCCGCCCTCTACCGGAACCGTGACGTAGGCGAGAAAGGCGATCGTCAGGCCATTGAACTCGAACCGGGTGGGGGTGTGCGCCACGGTCCGGTTCGGTCCCGCCCCGACGCTGAGGATGCCCCCCTCGGTAAGCAGCGCCCGGGTCTCGGCGAGGGACTCCGGCCCGTAGTCGAGGGAGTGGTTATTCGCGAGCGAGACGAGGTCGATCCCGGCCAGCGTGAGCGCCTCGACGGCGACGGGAGGGGCGCGGAACGTGTACGCCTTGGGCGCGGGCGTCCCGGTGACGCCCACAGCGCTCTCAAGGTTGGCAACGGCGATGTCGGCCTCCGTGAGGACTCCGGCCACGGCGGCGAAGGCGACCTCCGGCCCCTCCGCCTCCAGCCGCACGCCCACGCTTCGCCCCAGCATGACGTCCCCCACGGCGGCGAGCAGCACGCGGGTGGGTGGTGGCGTCGGTGTGGGGTTGGGCGTGGGCGCGGGGCTCGGTGAGGGTGTCGGAGCGGGGGTGGCAGGCGTGGCGGGGCTCGGCGTGGCGGTGGGAGGAGCGGCCGTGGGCGTGGACGATGCAGTCGCGGGCGCGGGCTCGCCCGCGGCGACGCACCCGACCGCCAGCGTCGCCGCACCAAGAACCGCCACGAGCAGGGAGGTGCTGGCCCGCGCGTGGCGCCGGCGCTCAGGCTCCAAGCAGGCCCTCGCGCCGCATGCTCACGAACTGTTCCCCCGCGATGACGATGTGGTCGTGGAGGCGCATGTCGAGCGACGCCGCCCCGGCGGCGATGTCGCGCGTGAGATCGATGTCGCGAGGGCTCGGGGTGGCGCGGCCCGAGGGGTGGTTGTGCGAGAGGACGACCGATGACGCGTCCAGCATGATGGCGTCCTTGAAGAGCTCGGCGATGCGGAAGGGAACCGAGTGGACGCTGCCGGGGAATACCGTGGGCGTGCCCAGCAGACGCCCCCCGGAGTCGGCTGAGAGGACGTGCAGCTCCTCGCGCGAGCGGCCCCGAAAGTGGCCGCGCAGGTAGTCGAAAACGGCCTCCGGGGAGGTAAGGAGCGGACGGGCGTCGCCGTCGACGCGGGGCATCCGCCGCCCCAGCTCGAGGGCGGCCGCGAGCTGCGCCGCCTTGGCCGGTCCCAGGCCGCGCGTTCGCTGGAGGGCCTTCGCGTCCGCGCGCAGCAGCCCGCCGAGGCCCCCGTGCTGCTCCAACAGCCCGCGGGCGAGGTCGATCACGTTCTCCCCGCGCGTGCCCGAGCCGGCGATGATGGCGATCAGCTCGGCGTCGCTGAGCACGCCGGGGCCGTGCCGCAGGAGCTTTTCGCGCGGGCGCTCGTCTCCCGCCAGGTCGTGGATCGTGCGGTAGCCGCCCGTGACGCCGTCGCTCATGGAACGCGCGCGCTCAGTCGCGCTCGATCAGGAGCGGGTCGGGTTCGGGAAGCGCCGCTTCCTCGGGCCCGCTGGGCGCGACGCCCAGGCCCTCGGGCGGCTCCTTCTTCTCGATGACGGCCGCGATCATCGAGGCCGGGAAGTACTCGACCGTGACGTAGTCGTCCTGCTCCACCATCAGGTACTGCACCCGGTCGGTGCGGAGGATCTTGTCATGGTCGATGCGCAGGTAGTTGCTGCGGGCGATCAGGTCGAATTTCGCCCAGCGGCGGGTGATGAACCCCTCCAGGGAGACGGTGCGGCCGCGCAGGTCGCGGATGGGCTGGATGCTCTGGAACCCGAGCAGCGCGGCGAAGAGGAGCAGGACGATCGGCGCGACCCAGCCCGCGCCGTCGTCCGTGGCGACCTGGCGGACGAGGAAGTACACGCCGCCGCCAGCGCTCGCGAGGAACGGTGGGGTCCAGATGATCGCGGCCCGCCACAGCCCCCGGTGGGCCCTCCGCAGCTTGTCCTCGCGTGTATCGACCACTATCGCGGCACCAGGATGATCTGCCCGATCTGAAGCGTGTTCGGATCGAGGCCGGGGTTCAGGGTGAGGATGGCGTCGACGGTTGTGCCGAAGCTCTCCGCGATGTCCGACAGCGTATCGCCTGCCACGATCTCGTAGTCGAAGGCGGTTGGCGCTGGTGTGGGGGTGGGCGTAGCTACCGGGGTGGGCGGTGGTGTGGGCGTCTGCGCCGCCGGAGTGGAGGTGGGAGCGGGCGTGGTGGGCGCCGGCGCGGGCGTCGAGCGCTGGGGCGTGGGGGTTGGCTCGGGGGCTGCGGTTGGCTCGGCGGTCGGGGCCGCGGGCCGGACCAGCTCGGCCTGGCTCTTGCTCTCCGGGGGACGGAGCACGAGGAAGAGCGCCAGGAAGGAGCCCACCACCAGCGCCGCGATCGAGCCGCGGTAGGCCCAGGCGGAGGGGGTGGCGCGCTCGGGCGGTTCCGGCTGGCCGTGGAGTCCCGGATCGGTGCTCACGAATGCGAGCGTACCACCCCCCGCCGCCCATGTGCCTGCTCCGCCCTCAGTCGGCGGGCGCCAGCCTCCGGGTCCGCAGCGGACGTGTCCGCCCGTGGGCGCGAAGCTGCTCGCGGAAGGCGCCCAACCGGCCTTCCCCCCACCCGCGAAGGCGCTCCGCGACATCCTCGCCCGCGTTCAGGCGGTCGATGGCGAAGGCCGCCCAGGCGATGGCGGCGTACCCGGCCGCGCCGGTGGCGAGGATGTCCTCGAGCGCTTCCGGCAGGGTGGAGCCCTGCTCGTCGAGCGTGTGGCGGGCGAGGTAGCGCAGGCGCGCCCGCTCGCCCCGGGGCGGCGAGGGCAGGTCCAGCGTGATCGTTCCCGCCCACACCGCGAAGGGCACGGAGCGGTGGGGGAACGCGTCGGCCGGCAGCTCGACGGTACGGAGCTCGAGGAAGTCCGGCAGCGCGTTCGTGCTCAACTCGCGGCTGCCGGAGGTCGTGGAGATCGTGGTGGTCGCCTCGAGGGGCGCCGCCAGGCTCACGTCGGCAAGGGCGCGGGAGATGTGGCGGTCGAGCTCGGCGTCGCTCCAGCGGGCGGCGCTCTCGTCGAGGTCGCGCAGGTTGGTGCGGACGCGGTCGCGGATGTCGGAGAGGGTCGTCATGGGCGACACCGTGGGCGCGGCGGTGCGGAGCGCGAAGGCTCCCCTGTCACCGCGCGGTTCGGAGGCTAGCCCGAGGCGACGAGCCGGTAGCCCACGTTGCGGACGGTTTCGATGAAGGTGTGGCCGTGGATCTCGATCTTCGAGCGGATGCGCCGGATGTGGACGTCGACCGTGCGCGCGCCGCCGAAGTAGTCGTAGCCCCACACGCGGTTCAGCAGCTGTTCGCGGGTGGAGACCCGTCCTGCGTTCATGGCCAGGTAGCGGAGCAGCTCGTACTCCTTGAAGGTGAGCACGACCGGCTCTCCCGCGACGGTCACGCGGTAGTTGGCGAGGTCGATCGTGAGGGCCCCGGAGCGCACGAAGTTCTCGGTGTCGATGCCGTGCCGGCGGTAGAGGGCGCGCTCCACCCGGCGGCGCAGCTCGCCGGGGGCGGCGGGCAGCACGATGAAGTCGTCCGCGGGGGAATCGAAGGGCATGCGGTCGAGCTGCTCCGGCCCGAGGACGTACAGGAGCACGAGGTCGTGTTCGCCCGAGGCGGCCGCCAGCCGGTCGATGGCGGCGCTGGAGAGATCGCGCAGGTCGAGCAGGAGCACCCCCGCGAAGTCGCGTTCGATCTCCCCCAGGCG
>DAOUID010000237.1:0-9569 GCA_034428315.1 Dehalococcoidia bacterium | reverse complement strand
CCAGCCGCCCGCAGAGGCGCGCCACGTCGGGAATCCCCCTCAGGATGCCCTGCGCCCGCTCCCGCTCGATCGGGCGCTCCAGCGCCCACGCCACCGCGTCGTGCCGTTCTCCGAGCGAACCCGCCTCGCGCAGGGGCTGCGCCAGCCAGCGCCGCAGGAGACGCGCCCCCATCGGTGATCGCGTCCGGTTCAACACCGCGAACAGCGAGGGACGCCCGTCGCCCGCGGGCAGGACCTCGAGGTTCGTCAGCGTGCGCCCGTCCAGCGCCACCGTCTCCTCGCTCGCGAGCGTCCGTACCCGCCCCAGCGCCCCTGCCACCTCGGGATAGACCTCCCCCAGGTAGGCGAGCACCTGCGCGACCGCCCCCACCGCCGCCTCGCTCCCTACCAGCGTCTCCGGCGCCGACTCTCCGTACTGCTCCGCCACCAGCGCCGAGGCCACCGCCGCGCTCAGGTGCGGGCGCTCCACCTCGCATCCCGCCTCCCCCTGCCCGGCCCCCGCCTCCTCCACCAGCAGCTCCGCCGGCGCCGCCCGCGCCAGCTCCGCCACCGCCCCCAGCCCCGAAGCCACGCGTACCTCGCCCGTCGTCACGTCGGCCAGCGCCAGCGCCCGCTCCCCGCCCCGCTCGACCAGCGCCGCCAGCTCGTTCGGCGTCTCCGCCGAGAGCGCCGCCTCGCTCGTGACCGTCCCCGCTGTCACCGTGCGCACCACCTCGCGCGGCACGAGCCCCTTGACGCTCGCCGGGTCGGCCATCTGCTCGCAGATCGCCACCCGGTGCCCGCGCTTCACCAGCTTCGCCACATGCCCGTCGATGCTGTGGTAGGGGACGCCCGCCAGCGGCACGCGGATGCCCTTCCCCATCGGCTTCGAGGTCAGCACGATGTCGAGCTCGCGCGCGACGACCTCCGCGTCCTCGTCGAATGTCTCGTAGAAGTCACCCAGCCGGAAGAAGAGTATCGCGCCGGGGTGCCGTCGCTTAAGGTCCAGGTACTGCCGGCGGATCGGCGTCGTCACGCGCCCCACACCCCTTGGCCTGCGCGGCCCTGGCTCATTCTACGGACATGTGTTCGGGTGCGTATCCCCCAGCCGCCCCAACCTTCACAACCGCCAGCGGTTTCTCGCCACGATCCCATATCCGAACCCCACCACGTCCCGCAGAGGCCGCAACCAGAGCACCCGCGCCAGCCCCCGCCGCCCTATTGCCCCCAGCGTGAAGATCGTCGCGTCACCGCCCCGCAGCACCTTCCCTCCCGGCGTGATGGCGTGCAGCGCCTCCGCGCACGCCTCCCGCAGCTCGGGCGTCATCGGCGGGCTCGGGGCCTCCTGGTGCGCCACCACCCGCAGCCGCCGCCCCCTGTCCCGCTCCTCGACCCACTTCGCCAGCCCCGTGCAGAACTCGCAGTCGCCATCGAAGAGCAGCCACGCCCGCCCGTCGCCGCCCCCGTCCATGGCGTCGCTAGGCGTCCACCGCGTTCGCTTGCAGGTAGGCCTCGTCGAACCGCAGTCCCAGCCCCGGCTCGTCGCCCAGTACGACCATTCCGTCCTCCACCTGCGGCACGTCTTCGAACAGCGGGAACGCCCAGGGAACGTGCTCCAGCAGGAGCGTGTTCGTCCCCGCCGCCACATGCGCGAACAGCTCCGTCGCCAGGTGCGTCACCACGGGCAGGTTGAACGCCTCCGCCAGGTGCGCCGCCTTCACGTACTCCGTGAAGCCCCCCACCCGGAACAGGTCGACCATCATGATGTCGATCGACCGCGCCTCCACCATGTGCCGGAACGGGACCAGCCCGTAGTGGTACTCGCCCGAGCACAGGGGCGTGTCCAGCGCTGCCGCGATGCGTGCCATCCCGGCGTAGTCCTGGTGCTGCGTCGGATCCTCCAGCCAGTAGAGGCGGTGCTCGCTCAACTGCCGCCCGATCGTCGTCGCCTGGTGCACCGTCCAGCCCTGGTTGATGTCGATCATGATGTCGACGTCGTCCCCCACCGCCTCCCGCAGCACCCGCATCCGCTCCACCTCGGCCGCCGCCGAGGCCTCCGCCCCGCAGCGCAGCTTCATCGCCCGGAACCCCTCCTCCACCAGCGTCGGACCCCACTCCTGGAGTTCCTCGAGGTTGTAGTGCCGCCACAGGTGCCCGCTGCCGTACGTTCGCGCCCGCCCCTCGCTCCCGCCCAGCAGCTTCCAGCACGGCATCCCCACAGCCTTCCCCTTGATGTCCCAGAGCGCCACGTCGATCGCCGAGCTGGCGCGCGTCACCAGCCCCGCCGGAGCCGTCCCCCCATTCCGCATGCGCAGGTCCCGCCCGATCGCGTCCGTCTCGAACGGATCCCGCCCCACCACCTGCTCGCAGAGCCCGTCCAGCGTCGCTTTCAGCGCCGGCGCCACCGCCCGCGAGACGTACGCCGCGTACGCGATCCCCTCGATCCCGTCGTCCGTGCGCAGCCGCAGCGTCGTGTACCAGGGCGTCACCTGCCCCGGGACTTCGCCCAGCCTCACCCGTTCCGTGGGAAGCTCGACTACCTGCGTTTCGAATCCGGCGACCTTCATGTGTTGCTCCTCTCGGCCCGCCGAATAAGGGTGGCGGGCGATCTCAGTCCAGCACGCCCTGCTTGAGCGCGATCGGCTCCAGCTCCCGCTCCCCCGGAGCCCCGCCGCCCTCGATCTCGAACCCGGCGTCCGCGATCATCGCGAGGTCCGCCTCCGCCGCCTGCCCCTTCGTCGTCAGGTAGTCCCCGATGAAGATCGAGTTGGCCAGGTAGAGCCCCAGCGGCTGCAGCGACCGCAGGTGCACCTCGCGGCCGCCCGCGATCCGCACCTCGGATCGCGGGAACAGCAGCCGGAACACCGCCAGGATGCGCAGGCAGCGCTGCGGCGTGAGCTGGTTCACTCCCGCCAGCGGCGTCCCCTCGATCGGGATGAGGAAGTTGATCGGCACCGAGTCCGGGTCGAGCTCCCGCAGCGCGTAGCCGGCGTCCAGCACGTCCCCGTCGCTCTCGCCCATCCCGAAGAGCGCCCCCGAGCAGGGCGAGAGCCCGCCGTCCTTCGCCCGGCCCACCGTCTCCTGCCGGTCCGCAAACGTGTGCGTGTCGCAGATCGCGTCGTAGAAGCTCTCGCTCGTGTTCAGGTTGTGGTTGTAGGCGTACACCCCCGCCGAGCCCAGCCGCTCCGCCTGCCCCTCGCTCAGCAGCCCCAGGCAGGCGCAGATCTCCATCGCCCCGTCGGCCGCCTTCACCGCCTCTACCCCCCGCGCCACCTGGTCGATCTCGCGCTCCGTCGGACCCCGCCCGCTCGCCACCAGGCAGAGCCGCGTGGCCCCCAGCTCCCGCGCCCGCTCCGCCGCCGAGCAGAACGTCTCCTCCCCCACCATCGGGTACGAGGCGATGGGCGCCTGCGAGTCGCGCGCCTGCGAGCAGTAGTGGCAGTCCTCCGGGCAGAGCCCGCTCTTGATGTTGAGCAGCAGGTTCAGCTTCACCCGCCGTCCGAACGCCGCCAGGCGCACCCGGCTCACCGCCGACACGATGTCAAGCGTCCGCTCGTCCGGCGCCTGCAACAGCCAGGCCAGCTCCTCGCGCCCGGGATCGCGCCCCTCCAGGCTCGCCTCGACCAGCCCCTCCAGCCGTGCTTCGAAGGTCTGCTCCATGGGCTCGAAGCATACCCCGCCCTCGCGCCACACGGCAGTCGCGGTACGATCCGCCGATGCCCGCCGACCAGTCGCCCGGCGACTACCCCCTCTGGCACCCCTTTACCCAGATGGCGCGCTTCGAACGCGAGCCCCGGCTCGTCGTGGCGCGTGGCGAGGGCAACCGCCTCATCGACACCGCCGGCAACGAGTACGTCGATGGCGTCGCCTCCCTCTGGGCGAACGTCCACGGCCACAGCCACCCCCACATCGTCGGGGCCATCCAGGAGCAGGCCGCGAAGCTCCAGCACAGCACCCTCCTCGGCATCACCCACGAGCCCGCCATCGAGCTCGGCCGCCGCCTCCTGCCCCACCTCCCCGGCCGCTCGCGCGTCTTCTTCAGCGAGAACGGCGCCTCCGCCGTCGAGGTCGCCCTCAAGATGGCCGTCCAGTACCAGGCGAACCGGGGCCGCCCCGAGCGCAACCGCATCGCCGCCCTCGAGATGGCCTACCACGGCGATACCCTCGGAGCCGTCAGCGTAGGTGGGGAAGGCCCCTTCCGCGACGTCTACGAGCCCCTGCTCTTCGAGCCGTTGCGCTTCTCCAGTGCCTCCCCCGACTCCCTCCGCGACCTCCTGGAAGCCCATGCCGGCGAGGTCGCGGCCGTCATCATCGAGCCGCGCGTGCAGGGCGCCGGCGGCATGATCGTCGCCCCCGAGGGCCACATCGCCGCCGTCCGCGCCCTCTGCGACGAGTTCGATACCCTCCTCATCGCCGACGAGGTCGCCACCGGCTTCGGCAAGACCGGCGCCATGTTCGCCTGCGACCTCGAAGGCGTCACGCCCGACATCACTGTGCTCGGCAAGGGCATCACCGGCGGCTACCTGCCCCTCTCCGCCACCGTCACGACCGAGGAGGTCTACCAGGCCTTCCACGGCGAGGAGGGCCGCAAGCTCTTCCACGGCCACACCTACGCCGGCAACCCCATCTGCTGCGCCGCCGCCCTCGCCAGCCTCGACCTGTTCGAGGCCGCCGACCTGCACGCCCGCACCCGCGAACGCGCCGCCCTCCTCGCGACGCTCCTCGCCGAGCGCATCGCCGACCACCCCCTCGTCGGCGAGGTGCGCCAGCAGGGACTCATGACCGGTATCGAGCTCGTCGCCGACCGCGACACCCGCGAATCCCTCCCCCCCGACCGTGAGGCGGGCTGGCGCGTCTGTCTCGCCGCCCGCGATCGCGGGGTCTTCATCCGTCCCCTGGGTGACGTTATCGTCCTCATGCCTCCCCTCTCCATCGAGGAGGACGAGCTGGCGCAGATCTGTGAGGCGGTCGCCTATGGCCTCGACCGAGTCCCCCGCGACTAGCGGCTGGCTCGGCGAGCTTCGCGACGAGCTCGCCGAGCTCGACCGCCAGTCACTCCGGCGCACCGTCCTCACCCCTCGCGACGGCCAGGGCGAGACCCTCAGTATCGACGGTCGCGAGCTCCTCAACCTCACCTCCAACAACTATCTCGGCCTCGCCGGAGACCCCCGCGTCGTCGAAGCCTCCGCCGCGGCCGCTCGCGCCTACGGCGCCAGCGTCAGCGCCTCCCGCCTCCTCTGCGGCTCCACCCCCCTCCACGAGGAGCTCGAAGCCCGCCTCGCCGCCCTCAAGGGCCACGAGGCCGCGCTCCTCTACTCCTCCGGCTATCTCGCAAACCTCGGCGTTCTCACCGCCCTCGCCCGCCCCGGCGACGCCATCTTCAGCGACGCGCTCAATCACGCCTCCATCATCGATGGCTGCCGCCTCTCCGGCGCCGGCACGACCATCTACCGCCACGGCGATGCGGACCACCTCGCCGAGCTGCTCGCCGCCACCCCCGCCCGCCGCCGCCTCATCGTCAGCGAGACCGTGTTCAGCATGGACGGCGACGTTGCGCCCCTCGTCGCGCTCGTCGAGCTCGCGCGCACTCACGATGCCCTCCTCGTCCTCGACGAGGCGCACGCCACCGGCGTGCTCGGCCCCAACGGCGAGGGAGCCCTCGCCGCCCTCGGCCTCGATCCCGAGGGCATCGTCATCGTGGGAACGCTCTCCAAGGCGCTCGCCTCGGCGGGCGGCTTCGTCGCCTCGAGCGCAACCGTCATCGACTACCTCGTGAACCGCTCGCGGCCCTTCATCTTCAATACCGCCCTTCCCCCGGCCAGCGTCGGGGCCGCGCTCACCGCCCTCGATATCGTCGCGGCCGAGCCCGAGCGCCGCGCCCGGCTCGACGCCCTCGCGACGCGCCTCCGCGACGGCCTCGTGGCTGCCGGCTACCCGCCCTCCGAATCCGAGACCGCCATCGTGCCCCTCCTCCTCGGCTCCGCCGACGCCGCCCTCGCGGTCGAGCGGCGCCTGCGGGACGCCGGCATCCTCTCCCGCGCCATCCGCCCCCCCACCGTCCCCGAGGGCACGGCTCGTATTCGCTTCAATCTCATCGCCACCCACACCCCCGACGACATCGACCGCGTGCTCGTCGCCGTACCCCCGCCCGCGTGAGCAACCGCATCGTCTTCGTCACCGGCACTGACACCGGCGTGGGCAAGACGGTCGTCGCCGCCTGGCTCGCCGCCGCCCTCGCCCCCCACGGGCGCGTCGCCCTCGTCAAGCCCTTCCAGACCGGCGCCAGCGACCCTGCCGTCGATGGCGACGAGGCCTTCTACCGCGCCGCCCTCGGCCACGAGGAGGTCGACGTGCGCACGCTCGTGTCCCTCCCCGAACCCCTTGCCCCCTCGATCGCCGCAGAGCGCGCCGGAGCCCCCATCGATGTCGCCTCCGCCCTCGTCGAGTGCCGTGCCCTCGCAAAGTCACACGACATAACACTGGTGGAAGGAGCGGGCGGCCTCCTCGTCTCTATCGCCGCCGAGCACGACATGGCCGCCTTCGCCGCTGCTCTCGACGCCGCCCTCGTCGTCGTCGTGCGACCCACGCTTGGCACCCTCAACCACACGACCCTCACCCTCGAGGCCGCCCAGCGACGCGGCCTCCCCGTCGAGATGATCGTCGTGAGCGGCTTCCCGGCGGATGCCGGAGTCACCGAGTGGGAGAACCTGCGCTGGCTCCGCGAGCGCTTCCCCGCCCTGCCCATCGTGGTCCTCGCCGAAGCGCCCCTCGCCCCCTCCGACCCCCTCGCCGGCCTCGCCCCGCACATCCTCGGCCCCCTGCCCGATCTATGGGCCGGGCTCGACCTCCCCCCGCTCGCCCTACGCGATCAGCCGAGCGACTCGTAGACCGCCCGCATCAGCCGCGGAGCCCGCGGGTCGTCGGCGGTCAACGTGCTCGTCCACATCCGGTTCATCGCGTACCCGAACCCCAGACCGGCATCCGGATCGCAGAACCCCATCGATCCGCCCATCCCTGCGTGTCCGAAGGCGTTCTCACCGCGGGCGTCCGGCACGCCCGCCACCGGCATCATGTACCCGAGGGTCCGCCGAACCGGCGTCTGCAGGATGATGTCCCGGCCCCGCGTTCGCTCCGTTCCCGCCCTCTGGATGGCCTCTTCGCTCAGCAGGCGGTGGCCCCGCCACTCGCCCCCGCTCCCCAGCGCCCCGTAGATCGTCGCCAGCGCCCGGGCGTTTGTGTGCCCGTTCGACCCCGGCTGCTCCGACGCCCGGTAGGCGCGGCTGTTCCGGCCCTTGTTCGGACCGCGCGGGGCGATGTTGAACGCCCGCGCCGCCAGCGAGGTCGGCTCCAGCAGCGCCGCCGCCGCCAGGCTCGGCAGCTCCTTGGCAGGAACCTGCGCCAGGTGCAGGTCCGAGACCCGGTGATCTTCCTCCGCCCCGAACCCGAGCAGGAACTCGACCCCCAGCGGCCCCCCGATCTCCTCCCGGATGAACGTACCCACCGAACGGCCATCGACCCGCCGGATGACCTCACCCACCAGCCACCCGAACGTTGCTGCGTGGTACCCCGTCTTCTTCCCCGGCTCCCAGATCGGCGCCTGCCGCGACAGCGCCTCCGCCATGATGTCCCACTCCAGCTCCGCCCCGACCGGCAGGTTCTCGTCGATTGCCGGCAGCCCCGCCTCGTGCGTGAGCACGTACCGAAGCGGCAGCGTCTCCTTGCCTGCCTGCGCGAACTCCGGCCAGACGTCCGCCACGGGCGCCTCGAAGTCGATCAGGCCCCGATCCGCCAGCATGTGCGCCGCCAGCGCCACCACCCCCTTCGTCGCGGAGTACACGAGCACGAGCGTGTCGCGCTCCCACGGCCGCGTCTGCTCCCGGTCCACGTGCCCCGCCCACAGGTCGACCACCAGCTCCCCGTGCAGCGCCACCGCCACCGACGCGCCCAGCTCGTCCGACTCCGCGAAGTTCCGTGCCAGGGCCTCGCGCACGCGCTCGAAGCGCGGGTCGCACGTCCCTTCGATCGCTGGAACTGCCGCGTCGCTCACAGCGTGTCGCTGAACACCGTGGCGATGTGCCCCTCGGCCTCCAGGCGCGCGTACTCCTCGTCGCTCACGCCCAGCAGCTCCCGGTAGACGTAGTCGTTGTCCTGCCCGAACGCGACCGGTGGCCGCCGGATGCCGCCCTCCGACTCGGGGAAGTCGTAGATCGGCCGCGGATAACGATGCACGCCGATGTCGTCTTCCAGCTCCTGCGGGATGTACAGGTTGCGCGCCTGCACGTGCGGATCGTCCAGCACGCGCGAGGCTTCCAGTACGGGCGCCGCCGCCACGCCTGCCGCCTGCAGGCGTGCGAACAGTTCCTCGTCGTCGAAGCCCGCCGTCCACTCGGCCAGCTTCTCGTCGAGAAGATCCTGCGCCGCCGCCCGGCCCGCGGCCGTGGCGAGCTCAGGATCCTGCGCCCACTCGGGGTCGCCCATCACCGTGCGCAGGGCGTCCCACGTCGCGTTGCTCGTGACCGTGATCGCGATCCAGCGGTCGTCCCCCGTGTCCGAGCCGCCCGGCGAGAGGCACGGGTACACGCCGGACGGCGCCTGTCCGTCGGCCGCGTAGATCGAGCGGTTCCCGATCGCGCTCTCGACCTCGCCCGTGAGGCTGTAGTTCATGTACGCCTGCGCGAACATCGCCGCCGCGTTCTCCGCCTGCGCCATCTCGATGAACTGGCCCTGGCCCGTGTTGTTCCGGTGCCAGATCGCCATCATGATCGCCAGCGCGATCTGCGTCGCCGCGATGTAGTCTGCCGCGAATATGCCGCTGTTCGAGTTCGGGTCGAGCCCCTCGTAGCCGCGGAGGATCTGGTGCCCCATCGTCCCTTCGAGGTGCGCGCCCATCGTGCGCGCGCTTGCGTACTCCCCGGTGACCCCATAGCCGGGCGCCCGCAGGAAGATGATGTCGTCCCGCTGCTCCCGCAGCCACTCGTACGAGATGCCGAGCTTCTCCATCGTCCCCACGGCGCTGTTCTCCAGCACCGCGTCCGATACCGCCGCCAGCCGCCCCAGGATCTCCCTGCCCTCCGGACGCCGGATGTCGAGCGTGAAGCTCCGCTTGTTCCGGTAGAGGCTCACGAACATGGGGTGGTAGTTCCACGGACGCTCACCCGGATCGTTGTTCGGCAGCCCCGTGACCCAGCCCGCCCCGGCCGTCGCCATCGCCGGCGGGATGCGCGGTCCGGGCACCGCTCGCGTGTTCGGCTGCCACACGTACTGGTTCTCCTGCTTCAGCACCTCCGCCCCCAGGTCGGCCAGCAGCACGGTCGAGAACGTGCCTGCCCAGACACCGCCCAGGTCGAGGATGCGCACGCCTTCAAGCGGTTGGTTCGCCATCAGCGCACCTCCACCACGCCGGCCGAGGCCAGCTCGTTGATCGCCCCGCCGTCGTAGCCGGCCTCCCCCAGCACCTCCGCCGTGTGCTCGCCCAGCAGCGGCGCCGGACGCCGCAGCTCCCACGGCGTCTCCGACATCAGGAAGGGACGCCCGGGAATCTCCACTTCGCCCAGCTCCTCGTGCTCGGCCAGCTCCCAGAACCCCCGCGC
>DAOUID010000236.1:0-3260 GCA_034428315.1 Dehalococcoidia bacterium | reverse complement strand
AAGGCACCTCCTGAGCGTATCACCGGCAGAGTCCGAGCCTCTAGCCGGTCGCCTGTCCCGCAATAGTCCCCTACGCTCGAAGGAGCTCGCTTCGAGTGCGAGTGGAGGAGCGCCCATGACCCGTCCCCGCCTGTTTGCCGCCCTTGGAGCCGCCGTGGCGTTCCTGGTCCTCGCCTCCGCCTGTTTCGAGACCTCCGTCGACGAGACGGGTCCGGAGCCGCGCTCCATCAGCGTTAGTGGCACCGGTGAGGTTCAGGCCGAACCCGACGTCGCCACCGTGAGCACCGGCGTCGAGGTCCAGGCCGACACCGTCGCGGAAGCGCGCGCCGGCGCCGCCGATGCCGCCGATGCCGTTATCGCCGCGCTCCGCGCCAACGGCGTCGAGGACTCCGACATCCGCACGGTCGATTTCGCCATCCACCCCAGGTACGACTACAGCGGCGAAACGCCCCGCATTGTCGGCTACGTCGTCTTCAACAACGTCCTCGTTACAGTCCGCGACGTCGAGGGCGTCGGCGCGCTCATCGATGCCGTCGCCGAAGCGGGTGGCGACGCCGTCCGCTTCGGCGGCATCTCCTTCTCCCACGAGGATCCGGCTGCGCTCACCGAACAGGCCCGCGCGCTCGCCATCAAGGACGCCCGGGCCAAGGCCGAGCAGCTCGCCGAGCTCACCGGCGTCACGCTGGGCTCTGTTCTCAGCATTGTCGAGACGAGCTGGGCGGCTCCACTCATGGGGCAGGCCCGCGGCATGGAGTTCGCCATGGCCGACAGCGCGGCCACGTCGATCCAGCCCGGCACGTCGGCGGTCACCGTCACCGTGCAAGCGGTCTGGGAGATCGAAGCGTCGGACGAGTAGCGGCTAGCCCTTCAGCTGCCCCGTCCGCTCGAGGATGGTGTACCGGTTGAGCCCCGTGAAGAAGTGCTGGGCAACCAGCAAGTAACGGTTCCGCAGCTCGTTCTGGAACTGGTTCATGGGTAGACGCCGCCGGTGGTAGCCGGACTCCTCCGGAATCGGGTTCACCTCGCTCGCGACCGCCACGTACAGGGGCCGGACGGAGCGGAAGTGCGCCTCGTACTGCTCATTGTCGCTGGTTGCCTCGCAGTCGAGGAATCCAACGAGCAGCGTCTCCGAGATCGTCGCCCCGATCCGCTCGTACGACGCCCGTGTCACGAACTCCTCAGCGCTCTCGCCCTCGGGAACCTCGCCCTCCACGATGTTCCAGCCGTCCTCGTCGTCCTTCTCCGTCAGGTAGCCGTAGTCGCCCTTCACCACGCAGGCGTAGGCGTAGAGCGCGGGGACGCCCTCGGGCAGGGGGGTTTCTTCGGCGTCGAAATACTCGGCGCTCCAGTGGTCGCCAAGGATGATCTCGGTCTTCCCGTGGTAGTGAGTCTCGGGAGTGGGGATATTGGGCATGGGGATGTCGCCCAGTGGCATCGCTACATCTTCCTCCGGCGGTAGAGCGGCTTCTGCGCGACCAGTGCGCGCTCGCCGCCTACCAGAATCGGTGTGCCTGGATGGCTTCGGTTGCGATTGAGTATTGCCAGTCCTGCCGAAGCGTCAAGCGCGAATGAGCGGGCACAGCTTCGCAGCTCGCCCACGACCTGCTCGTCCGCGAGGGCGGGTGTGCCCGCGGGAGGCGTGGCGCTGCCCTCGAACAGCAGCGCGCTCAGCATGCGCTCCGGCTCCTGCGGGGGAAGGCCGAGCGCCTCGCCGAGGCCGGCCTCGGCCGGCGTGAGACCCGTCTCCAGGTCCGGCGTGAAGGCAGGCACGCCCGCCTCGATGCGCGCAATCTCCTGCGCCCCCATCCCCGCCGGCCCCACCCCCGAAGCCCCCAGCAAGCCCAGCAGGTGCTCCGCCACGGGAGGCGCCACCATGAACTCGAACCCGTCTTCGCCCACGCTGCTCGTGCGAATCGCCAGCGCCCGGTACCCGTGGAACTCGAAGGGCGACGCGTGCATCGAAGGGAGCCGTGGCGGGAGCGCTTCGTTCACGTGACGCGCCGCCGCCTCCGCCGCCCCCGGGCCCGCGATCCCGACCAGGCAGGTCGTCGACGTGCGATCCTGGATGACGGCGTCGTATCCCTCCCCCACCGCTCCCTCCAGCATCGCGAGCGTGCCCGCCCCCCTGCCGGGCTCCCCCACCACGATGTAGGCGATGCCGCCCGTGCGCGCGACCAGCGCCAGGTCGGCGATGCTCCCGCTCGCGTCGAGCGCCGCCGCACGCAGCGCCCGTCCCTCCTCCAGCTCGCCCGCCGCTGTCCCGAAGACCGTCCCCAGCACTGTCCCCGCGTCTTCGCCGCTCACCAACAGGCGCGTGCGGTCGGAACGGTCGAAGGCGACGGCGTGCGATCGCAGGCGTGCGTACTCGTCTTCGCTGTCGCCGTAGGTCTCGGGGAGGCGCCAGCCCGCGTGCAGCGCGAACGTCGCGCCGAGCGCCTCGTGTACGGCGTGCAGGGCCAGCCGGTTGACGCCTGCCTCGGTCACTCCTCGACGAAGCGCCGCCGCCCGTCGACCTCGGTCAGGCGGCCCACCCCCGGGAACGGGTTGTGGACGCAGATCAGCAGCGCCCGTTCCCGCACGGCCTTCTCCATGAGCTGCTTCTTCGTCTCCAGCGTGACCAGCGGGAGGATGTCGAAGGCCGAGATCCAGGCGTTTCGCTCCGCCTGCACGGCGTGATGCACGAGGTCGCCCGTGTAGAGCGCCGTCTCGCCCCGGGAGCTGAGCGCGATCGAGGCGTGGTCGGCCGTGTGGCCCGGCGTCGGCAGGAAGGTGATGCCGGGAAGAATCTCGCGTTCGCCGTCCACGAGCTCGAGCTGCCCCGTTCGCTCCAGCGGTTCGAAGTTCTTGGCCAGGTACGTCGCGCGAGTGCGGTCGTTGGGGTTCATCGCCGCCTCGTACTCGCCCTCCTGGATGAAATAGCGCGCGTTCGGGAACGTCGGAGCCGGCTCACCGTCCCGCTCGACCGTGTTCCAGCCGCAGTGGTCGGTGTGCAGGTGCGTGTTGACCACGTGGGTCACGTCCCCGGGCGCCACCCCGATCGCCGCCAGCTCGTCGAGCAGCGTCCCGTACTCGCCCGGCCAGATGCGCTCGCGCTCCCGCTCCGTGTACTTCGTCCCCATGCCGGTCTCGACCAGCACCGTGTCGTCGCCCCGGCGCACGAGCATGCAGTTCAGCGCCAGCGGGATACGGTGCTCCGCATCGATTGTCTCGCTTCCGACAACAGGCTCCCAGAGGATGCGGGGCACGAGCCCGAAGACCGC
>DAOUID010000235.1:0-23033 GCA_034428315.1 Dehalococcoidia bacterium | reverse complement strand
TGCTGGGCATCGAGCTGGTCCGGGACCGCGAAACGAAAGAGCCGGCAACGACCGAGGGCCGCGCCATTGCCCGGCGCTGCCTCGAGAACGGGCTCATCTTCAGCCTCAGGCGGGAGGGTTCCGTGTTGCGGTTCGTGCCCCCGGCGAGCACGACGGAGGAGCAGATCGACGAGGCGGCGGCGCTCCTTGAGGACGCCTTTGCGGAGGTCTGCCGGTAGGGTCGGTCGCCCTCGGCTGTCGGGTACGCTGGATCCAACCCATTCAGCAGGGAGGCCAGCATGTCAGCGGAACCAGCCAGCTACTCGTGCGCGAGGTGCTCGAATCCCTCGTTCACCGACGAGGAAGTACGCATGACGGGGAAGTACGGCCGCTTCTTCGACATGCAGAGCAAGAAGTTCACCGCCGTGACCTGCGAAAACTGCGGGTACACTGAGTTCTACCGGCAGCAGAGCAGCAGGGCCGGGAACATCCTCGACCTGCTCACGAGCGGCTAGCGACCTAGATGACGGCGCTCTCGCGCAGGGCCTCGATCTCGTCCCAGGAGTAGCCGAGCTCGGTGAGGTAGCGCTCGGTCGAGTCGCCCAGCTCCGGGGGCGGGGCGACCTCGGTCTGGGGTTCGCCCCCGAACTGGATGGGGCAGCCCACGACCAGCGCCTCGCCGAAGGCGGCGTGGGGCATGGTGGCGATGTAGCCGTTTGCGCGGGCCTGGGGGTCGGCGAGGATGTCGGCGTAGGTCTGGACGGGGCCGCAGAAGATGTCGCGGGCGCGGAAGCGCGCGATCCACTCGTCGGTCGGGCGGGTGCGGATGACCTTCGCGAGGTGGGGGTGAATGTCGGGCATGCCGGCGGCGCGGGAGCGATCGTCGGGGTAGCGCTCGGCGAGGTCGTCCAACCCGAGCTCGTCGCAGAGGGCCGCGAACTTGTCGGTGGTGGCGCCGCCGATGACGAGCCAGCCGTCGGCGGTTTCGTAGGAGCGCCAGACGGAGCGGGAGGTGAGGAGGGGGTGGCCGAGGCCAGCGCGGGGGGCGGTCTCGCCGGAGAAGGACGCGGTGTTGATCTCCCAGGACTGGAGGGCGATCTGGGAGCCGTACAGGGAGACGTCGACCTGCTCGCCCTCGCCCGTGCGCTCGCGCTTGAGGAGGGCGGCGAGGATGCCGGAGCAGAGCATCATGGCGCCGACCTGGTCGGCGATGGCGGCGCCCGTCGGCGTGGGCGGGCCGTCCTGGGGACCGCTGCGGAGCATGATGCCGCCCGAGGCCTGGCCGATGATGTCGTTGCCGGGAACGGGGGTGCGATCGCCGTGGGGGCCGAAGGCCGAGGCGGAGGCGTAGATGATGCGGGGGTTGAGGGCGGAGAGGGTGTCGTAGTCGAAGCCGAGGCGGTCCATGGCGCCGGGACGCATGTTGCTGACGACCACGTCGACGCGCTCGACGAAGCGGTGGACGACCTCGCGGGCCTCGGGGCGGCGCACGTCGAGGGTGACGCTGTGCTTGCCGCGGTTGTGGGCGACGAAGTAGGAGGTGGGGGCGCTGCGGCGGCCGCCGACGCCGCGGCCGCGTTCGCCCTCGCGGTGTTCGACCTTGATGACCTCCGCTCCCATGTCGGCGAGGAGCGTGGTGGCGTAGGGGCCCTGCTGGGCCCAGGTGAAATCGAGCACGCGGATGCCTTCGAGCGGACGTCCCATGTCTTCCCTCCGCAGATGGGGGGAGCATGGCACAGGGGCGGGCGGAGGCGCGAGCGGGAGCGTCAGGCGCGCAGGGGCTCGATGCGGCGGTAGGTGGCGCAGCGCCAGGCCCACTCGAACGGCCCGTAGCGGAACCGGTCGAGCCACGGCCGGGACCACGCCAGCTGGACACCCCAGACGGCGACGATGAAGAGCAGTATCCAGCTGCGGTTCAGGTCGTCGGGCTCGAACAGGGTGCGGAGGACGACGACGCCGATGATGGTCTGCGTGAGGTAGTTCGTCAGCGCCATCCTTCCGACGGCATGGATGCGGTGGTGGAGGCCCGTCTCGGGGCGAAGGTTCCAGAGGGCGACGAGGCTGAGGTAGGCCAGCGCGAGGGGCAGGGTGGCGAGGGTATTGGGAATAGTCCCCATGATGGCGACGTCGGGTGAGAAGTCGGTCGCGGCCATCCACGTGAAGCCTCCAACCGAGAGCGGCAGTCCGAGGCCAAATCCCCAGATCGCGAGGCGACGGTAGAAGGCCGGGGAACGGGCGCCCGTGATGACACCGGTGCGATAGAGGGCGACGCCAATCAGCATCATGCCCAGGGCGCGGAGAAAGGAGTCGCCGAGGAACCAGCCGAGGACGGCGCCGGAGATCTCGCCGGACTGCCAGAAGCCATCCAGGTCGGACCCGGCGGTATCGATTGCCGGCTGAGCGGCGAGGGCCAGCGCCACGGCGCCGAGCAGGGCCAGCGCGCCAAGCGCGAACAACGCGCGTGCATCGAGCCGGTGCAGGGCGATGAGGAAGACCGAGCAGATGGCGTACAGGATGAGCACATCCCCGTCCCAGAGGGCCACATGGAGGATGCCGATGACGAGCAGGAGGAAGTTGCGCCAGAAGCTGAGCCAGCCGGCGCGCCGGCCCTTGTCGCGGGCGCGCTCGAAGAAGAGGACGATGCCGGCGCCGAACAGCATCGAGAAGAGACCCATGAACTTCTGGTCGACGAATATCTCGCCGGCGCCTCCGATGACCCAGTCGAACCAGGTGTCGATACCGCCCGCGCCGATGTTCCAGTAGGCGGCCGGCTCGAGCCCGAAGGAGACGGCGTTCATCACGAGGATGCCGAGCACCGCGACCCCGCGGATGGCGTCGAGCGTGGTGATGCGATCGCTCGCCTGCGTGGGCGCGAGCCCTTCCGATGGCGTTGGGGCGACGTCGGCCATATCCCCGGCCTGCGCTACGGCAGGAGGCGGACCTTGATCGAGCCGGACGACTTGTCGTCGGCGGTGTGGAACGCCTCGGAAGCGCGGCCGAGGGGGAAGGTGTGGGTGACGAGGGGCTGGAGCGGCTCGATGAGCTCGTCGAGGAGATCGGTGGCGAGGCCGAACTCGGTGCGGGGGCCGGGGCGGCCGTAGCAGACGGCGCCGATGAGACGGACCTCCTTCAGGAGAAGGGGCGTCGCCGGGAGGGTCATATCGCTGCCGAAGGCGCCGAGCATGACGACGGTGCCGCGGTTCCGGACGAGGGAGATGCCCTCGTCGATCGTGGGAGCGCTTCCGCCCACGGTCTCGATCACGGCGTCGACGGGCAGGCCCTTCAGCTCCTTGCGAGCGGTCTCGCCGTCGGGGAAGACGTCGGTGGCGCCGAGGGCTCGGGCCATCTCGGCCTGGAAGGGGTGGCGGGCGGTGAGGTAGACCTCGGTGGCACCGGCGCGGCGGGCCACGAGCAGGTTCACGAGGCCGACGGTGCCGGCGCCGAGGATGACGGTGCGGGTCCCGAGGCGGATGCCGGCCTCGCTGACGGCGTGGACGGCGACCGCGACCGGCTCGGCGAGGGAGCCGTCGGCGGGGGAGACGCGGTCGGGGAGGGGGTATACGGAGGTGGCGGGGGCGAGCATGGCCTCAGCCATGCCCCCGGCGCCATCGCCGCCGAGGAAGACGCGGTTCTGGCAGTGCCAGGTCTGGCCGATGAGGCACTCGTAGCACTGGAAGCAGACGGCAACGGGCTCGACCGAGACGTTCGCGCCCGTATCGAGGTCGACGCCATCGCCAACGGCCTCGACCACGCCGCCGACCTCGTGGCCGGGGGTGTTCACTGCGGGGCCGCCGCGACGGTAGGAGTGCAGGTCGCTGCCGCAGATGCCGGCCCCGACGACGCGAAGGCGCACCCAACCGGGGGGCGGATCCGTCAGGTCTCGGTCGATGACCTCGACGGCGCGGGGGCCGGCCCAGGAGACGGCGCGCATGGTGCTCACGGCGGGCATGATACCGGGCTTACATCCCTACTTCGTGGGACCGGTATGCTGAGAGGCTGGGACCACCCTCCGGGAGCAAGCGTGACGTCAGAGCAGGACCGGGGTCTCCTTGGGTTCGTGGCAGGCCGGCTCAGGAGCGTTCCCGCTTTCTCGTGGTGGATCGGGCTGTCCTACTGGGTGGTGCTCACGATCGTGGCGGTGGCGGCGCTGGGCGTGCTGGTGATGTTCGCCATCCTGGTGAATCCCCTGACCGCGGTGCTGGCAGGCGTGATCGTGGTAGCGCTGGGCGTGGCGCTGACCGGGGGCGTCACGCGACGCCGGCGCCTTCCGCCGGAGACGCTGTTCTATGCGGCACTTGCCCTGATCCCGCTGTTCATTGCCCTGGCGCTCATCGCCATCATCACCTGAGCCACCTTCCCCTCCCCTGCGTAGACTGCGCGCGCGGCCGTGCCGCGGGAGGTTCACGATGGCGCGAGAGTACATCGACGTTCTCCGGCTTCCGGAGAGCATGCCGTGGCACTACAGCCAGGCGGTGAAGGTGGACAACACGGTGTATGTGGCGGGGCAGGTGGGGGCCGGCGAGGGAAGCATCGAGGCGCAGACCCGGAAGGCGTACCAGAACGTTGTCGAGGTGCTGGCAAAGGCCGGGGCGACGATGGACCACGTAGTGCGGGAGACCGTCTACCTGGCCGACCGTTCCAAGCTGCCCGAAGTCGCGAAGATCCGCGAGACCTTCTACGGGGAGCGCTTCCCGGCGAGCACGGCGGTGTTCAGCGGGTCGGGCGACGGCTACGACATCGAGGTCGAGGTGACGGCCGTCATCGACGAGTAGCGGTACCGGTCGCGCGCGCAGCCAGCAGGCGCTCGGCCTCCCGAAGGTCGGCGGCCGTATCGATGTCGTACCAGAAGAGGCCACTGACATCGACGGTACCGAGGCGCCGCCGCCGCGCGAGCTCGGCGCAGATGTCGCTCAGCCCGCAATCCTCGGGAGCGGCGGCGAGGGCGTCCCAGATGGCCGGGGAACAGACGAAGGCGCCCGCATCGAGGGCGTCCCACTCGGTCAGGCCCTTGCCGATGGCCGTCACGAAACCCGCATCGTCGATGGCGAGCTTGGTCGCCTCGTCGGCGTAGGCGTCCGAGCGAGGGGAGCGATCGGCGGCGACGCGGCAGTCGCCGGCGAGGGGATGGTCGGCGGCGGAGCGGGCGAGCGCGGCGATGAGCTCGGGCGAGAAGGCGTGGTCGCACATGACGAGCAGGAAGGGCTCGTCGCCGCAGTAGTCACGGGCGGCGGCGAGCGAGTAGGAGGCGCCCCGCTGGAAGCGGGAATTGACGGCGAACTCGACGGGCAGGCGGGCCCACTCCTGCGCCCCCTGGCGGACGGCGCGCTCTCCATGGCCGGTCACGACGAGGGCGCGCTCAAGGCCGGCCTCGGCGAGGGCATCGAGGGTGTGGCCGACGAGGGGCTTGCCGGCGAGGGGGACGAGGGGCTTGGGGAGGCTGGGCCCGGTCTCACTGAGGCGCTGGCCACGGCCCGCCGCGAGGACGACTGCCTTCATGCACGCTCCGGCGGGCGTGAGCCCGGAACTTGAACGTCATGGTAGCCGATTCGTCCCTCCAGACTTGATAGGAACACCTATCTGCGATACTTTGCCGTGGCTAATCCCGGAACAGGGGCTCGACTTGAGCGCATTCGCACTGCTCACACGCGAGAGGCTGGGGAAGGATCCACGTCCCCCGGGGGATGCCGGTGACCTGGTCACGAGGAGCCTCTCGTTCTCGTACGGCGACGTGCGCGCGGTGGACGACGTCTCCATCAACGTGCAGACAGGGACAGTCACGGCCCTGCTTGGGCCCAGCGGGTGCGGCAAGACGACACTGCTGCGGCTCATCGCGGGCCTTGAGCGGCCGGACGCCGGGGCCATCCACACCGGCGGCGAGACCCTGAGCACGCCCGACCGGGTGACTCCGCCAGAGAAGCGGCGCATCGGCATGGTGTTCCAGGAAGGGGCGCTGTTCCCCCACCTGAGCGTGGCGGAGAACGTGGGCTTCGGACTGCCCCGCGGGCCGCATCGAGCGGCGACGATCGAGGAGGCGCTGACGCTGGTGGGGCTCGCGGGGATGGGGAAGCGCTCGCCCACCTCGCTTTCCGGCGGGCAACGCCAGCGCGTGGCGCTGGCGCGGGCGCTGGCTCCCGGTCCGGAGGTGCTCCTGCTGGACGAACCCTTCGCGAACCTCGACCCGGCCCTGCGGGTGGAGCTGCGGACGGAAGTAGCCTCGCTCCTGCGCACCCTCGGGATCACGAGCGTGTTCGTGACGCACGACCAGGAGGAGGCGTTCGTGATGGGCGCGCAGGTGATCGTGATGCGGGAGGGGCGCGTGCTGCAGAGCGCCTCGCCGAGCGAGCTGTACAGCCGCCCGGCGAACCGCTGGGTGGCGAGCTTCGTCGGTGAGGCCAACGTGGTGCCCGGGGAAGGCGGGACGGAAGCGGCGCAGACGGTGGTCGGCTCCGTGCCCCTCGCCGAGGCCGCGCCCGCGAGGTGCGAGGTGCTGCTTCGCCCCGAGCACCTGGAGCTCGAGTCCGGCGGCGCATGGGAGATCGAGCAGCTCGAGTTCTACGGCCACGACACGCTCTACGTGCTGCGCGGCGAGCAGGGCGCGAAGCTGCTGGTGCGAGCGGGGGGCGCGCCGCGCTTCGGCAACGGCGACCGCACGTCGGTGCGGTACCAGGGTCCGCCGACCGTCGCGTTCGACGCATAGGGGACGTGCTCCGGGCGCCGGGCATCCGCGGGCCGCTGTGGCTGTGGACGGCGGCGCTGATCATCGCGGCGCTGTTCGCGGTTCCGGTCGGCTACCTCGTCGTTCGCAACATCACCGAGGGGAGCGCCACACTCGACGTCCTCTTCTCGCGCGAGACAGCCGACCCGCTCGTGAATACGCTCGTGCTGGCGGTGGCCGTGTCGGCGGCGACGGCAGCGGCCGGCACCCTGCTGGCCTGGCTGACGATGCGCACGGACCTGCCCCTGCGGGGGGCCTGGCGGGTGATCTGCCCGCTTCCGCTGGTGCTGCCCTCGTTCGTGGCGGGGGCGGCGCTGCTGGCGGCGATCTCGCCCGGCGGCCTCGCGGAGGAGGTGCTGAATCCGCTGGGACTCAGCGTGCCGGCGCGCATCGAGGGGTTCTGGGGCTCGTTCGCCGTCCTGACGGCTGTTTCCTACCCCTACGTCTACCTGCCGGCCGCAGCCCGCATCGGAGGGCTGCCACCCTCGCTGGAGGAGGCTTCGAGGATGCTCGGCGTCGGGGGGCTGGGGACCTTTCGGCGGGTGGTGTGGCCGCAGGTGCGGAGCGCCGTGCAGGCGGGAACGCTGCTCGTGTTCCTGTACGTCGTGAGCGAGTTCGGCGTGGTGAAGCTGATGGGATACGAGACGCTCTCCACGAACGTCTTCGTGAACCGCCTCTACAACGCGCCGCTGGCGTTCGCGCTGGGGCTCATCCTGGCGGTCGTGGCGTTGGCGGTGGCGGGGCTGGAACGCAGCTCGGCCAACCGCTCGCTGGCGTACCTGGCGCCGGGGGGCGTGCGGGGACGGCGCGTCTCGCTGGGGCCGTGGAAGGCGCCCGCCACCCTGGCGGCGATCATCGCCGTGGGGTCGGGGCTGGTGGCGCCAATGGTGGTGCTGGCCTGGTGGGGCTTCCGGGGGCTGGCGGGAGAAGGCAGCGGCTTCGACCGGACGAGCGTGGACCTGGGCGCACTCGGAGGGCCGGTGGTGAACACGGTGCTCGCGGCCGTGGTGACCGCGGCCGTGGCCGTGGTGGTGGTGCTGCCGCTGGCCTATCTCACGGCGCGGTACGGAGGCCGTGCGGCGGGGGCCGTGCATACGGTCGTGGCGGGGAGTTTCGCGGTGCCGGGGCTGCTGATCGCGCTGGCTGTGGTGTTCATGGCGCTGAAAGTGCCGGGACTGGGCTTCCTCTACCTGACGCTGCCGCTGCTCATCTTCGCCTACGTGGTCCACTTCGGGGTGCAGGCGCTGCGGAGCGCGGAGGTCGGGGTGGCGACGGTCGACCGGCGGCTGGAGGAGGCGGCGCAGACGCTGGGGGCGGGCCGCCTGCGGCGGCTGCTCCGGGTGGACCTGCCGCTGATGACCCCGGCGCTGGCCGCGGGCGGGGGGCTGGTGCTGCTCTCGACAATGAAGGAGCTCCCGGCGACGCTGCTGGCCGCGCCGGTGGGTTTCGAAACGCTGGCAACACGCATCTGGAACGCAGAGGAGGACGGCTTCCTCGCGGACATGGGCCTGGCGAGCGTGGTCCTCGTCGCGCTTTCGGCGGTGCTGACGTGGCTGCTCGTGATCCGGAACTCGGAGCACCTGCGCTAGCGTCGCCGGCCCGCTACCTGCTCCGGGCGATCACGTTCTCGCTGAACCAGGCGATGTCGTCGAAGTCGGAAGAGGAGATGGCGACCTCCTCGACCCCGACCTCGGCGAAGGCGGCGACCTGCTCCAGCATGTTGTCGCCGTCGCCGAAGAGGACGCCGCTGTGGTTCCACTGGGTGACCAGCTCGGAGCGGCCCCAGCCGCGCGCCATCTGGGCGATGCCGCCGGCGATCTGGTCGGCGGCCTCGCGGGTCTGGCCGCGGGCGAGGATGACGTCGGAGGTGAGGGCGAGGGTGGTGGGGTCGCGGCCGATGTCGTCACAGGCGGCACGGGCATGCTCGGCGAGCTCGGCGACCTGGGCGGGGCCCAGCTGCCAGGTGTTGATGGCATCGGCCTGGCGGGCGGCGAGGCGGAGAAGGGCGCCGCGGCGGTTGAGGCCGACGATGATGGGCGGGTGGGGCTGCTGGACAGGTTTCGGGGAGAAGGAAGCGCCGCCTTCGAGCTGATAGTGCGTGCCGTCGAACTCGGTCGTCTCCTGCGTCCAGAGGGACTTCAGGATCTGGATGCCTTCCTCGAGTTGCTCGATGCGGCCGAGGAAGTCGAGCATCTCGAAACCGTACGGCTCGAAGTCCGCGTGCTCGTAGGCGGTGCCAATGCCGAGCACTGCCCGCCCGTTCGAGAGGGTGTCGACCGTGACAACCTGCTTCGCGAGCTGGAACGGGGGGCGGAACGGCATGCCCGTGACGTGCGTGCCGAGCCGCATGTGCTGCGTCTGCCCCGCTACCCACGCAAGGTAGGTCCAGGCATCGGGCTGGTCGAAGGAGGGGTGGTCGACGACGTTGAACGTCTCGAAGCCGAGCTTGTCGACCTCGCCGATCGTGTCGTTCAGGGCGCCCCCGCCTGTGGCGACGAGGCCGAACTTCACGGCGAGGAGGTTCCCGCCGAGGAGTTGCCCGGGGCCTGCGTCGCGAGCAACTCCAGGTCGTCGACCTTGCCGAACATGTAGGGCAGGAACGACTCGCCGGGGACGCGCGTGAGAATTTCGCCGTGGGTGTAAGTGTCGCCCTCGCTGTAGCTGACACCGAGCACCTCGCGGATGGGGATGTCGGCAACGGGATCGTGGGGAGACTCGCGCAGGAGCACTTCCCCTTCCAGCTGCTCGATGAAGCGGGTGCGGCCCGTGTGGCGCACGCGCACGAGGACGGGATCGTTGTCGAAGCCGCGGCCGTCGGGGGCGGGCATGAACTTGAAGTAGAAACGCGAGCTCTCCGGGGATTCGCGCCCTTCAAGGCGTTCGACGACGCGCCCGCGGACCTCGATGTAGACCTGCCCGTAGCGCTCGATGGTGCCGGTGATCTCATCGCCGTCGCGGCGGACGTGGATGTTGGCGACCTTCTTCGGCTCGCCGTAGAGCTCGCGGCCGAAGATGACGGCGCTGTCGGTCGACATGGGCATGGTGATGGGGTAGTCGCCGACGATGCCCTCGTACTGGCAGCGCACGTTGAGCCCGCCCGCGCCGAAGGGCTGGAGCGTGTTGCTGACGCCGATGTGGGAGACGCTGACGGAGGCGATGGGCTCGTCGGCCGGCTCCAGGGGCGGGGGGAGGACGGCGGCGATGACGTCCGGGTCGGTACGGAAGCTGGCGGCGATGCCCCGGAAGGACTCGAACTCGGGGGTGGCGTAGAGCTTCTGGAGGCGGCGGACCTCCTCGAGGGTCTTCACGTAGCGGAGCTGCATGCGGGGCCTCCTGGGATTGGGTCGGGAATCGAGGGATTGGGGCGTCAGTCCATGCGGCTGCCGCCATCGACATTGAGCGCCTGGCCCGTCATGTAGGACGAGTCGTCGGAGGCGAGGAAGGCGACGACGGCGGCCTGCTCCTCGACGGTGGCCTGGCGACCCATGAGGAGCGCGCGGCGGATGGCGGCCTTGGAAGTGCCTGGCTCGGCGCCGGCGACCTCGTCGTAGCGGCCGAACGTGCCGTCCATCATGTCGGTGTCGGTCGAGCCGGGGCAGACGATGTTGACGCGGATGTTGTCCTTTGCCAGCTCGAGGGCGAGCTGCTGGGTGAGGCCGTGCATGGCCCACTTGGTGGCGCAGTAGGCGCCGTAGTTGGGGATGCCGATGCGTCCGGCGGTGGAGGAGATGTTGATGATGCTGCCGCCGCCCTTGACCATCTCGCGGCCGACCGCCCGGATGGTGTGGTAGAGGCCGTGGAGATTGACGTCGACGGTCTCGTACCAGTTCTCGTCGGTCATCTCGAGGATGGGAGCGGCGCCGGCCTCGCTGGGGAGGGCGGCGTTGTTGACGAGGATGTGAATGCCGCCGAGCTCAGCGACGGCGGCATCGACGGCGCGCTGGAGATCGTCCTTGCTGGTCACGTCGCAGTCGACGGCGAGGGCGCGACGGCCCATGCCGCGCACCTCCTCGGCGACGCTCTCGATGCCTTTCCAGCCCATCTCCTGCTCGTGCGGGGGGAAGGTGGAGGGGTCGCGCCGGCGCGCGGTGACGACAATGTCGGCGCCCTCTTCGGCGAGACGCAGCACGATAGCGCGGCCGATGCCGCGGTAGCGGCCGGCACCGGTGACGAGGGCGACGCGGCCTTCGAGCCTAGTCATCGAACGGTCCGCCGGTGATGGCGCCCAGGTCCTCCCACTTCATGGCGCGGCGCCGGTTCCAATGCTCGACCCAGCTATCGACGTAGCCCTGCCCACCGTGGTGGTAGTCGACCTCGAGGGTGACTTCACCCTCATCGTTGAACTCGAGGCGGGACACGCCCTCGAAGGAGCGCCACTTGCCGTAGTTCTCGTCGTTCTCGTCCATGACCTGCGAGTAGGCCATCCAGAGGATGCAGATGCCGCGATGGTTCTCGGCGACGTACACCTCCTCGACGGGCACGCGAAGGGTGATGCCGACCTTGCGGCTGGCCCAGAACTGGCGAATCTCTTCCTTGCCGTTGAGGGCTTCGGCGTGGCTGACGATGTCGCGCATGACGGCGTCGTCGGAGAACCACTGGTCGGGTCCGTAGGGGTCGCCGCTGCTCCAGCCGCCCTCCTCGAAGAGCTTGCGTCCGGTCTCGATGTCATTGGGTCCGACGGGCATGGGTGCGCCTCCTTGGTCGTGCGGCGCGAATCATACCGAGGGCGGAGGCGGTGAGGGGGTGCGGTCAGGCACCGGTGATGGCGCCGAGCTCCTTCCAGTCCATGGCACGACGGGCGTTCCAGTGCTCGACCCAGCTGTCGCACATGCCCTGGACGCCGTGGTGGTAGTCGACCTCGAGGGTGACCTCCCCCTCGTCGTTGAATTCGAGGCGGGACATGCCCTCGAAGCAGCGCCACTTGCCGAAGTTCTCGTCGTTCTCGTCCACGATCTGGGAGTAGGCCATCCACATGACAGCGACGCCGCGGTGGTTCTCGGCGACGTAGATTTCCTCGGCAGGGACGCGCACGGCCATGCCGTACTTGCGGTTTCGCCAGAAGCTGCCCCAGAAAGCGCGGATCTCGTCCTTGCCGCGCATGGCGCCGTCGTAGTTGACGATGTCGCGCATGACGGCGTCGTCGGCGAACCACTGGTCGGGGCCGTAGAGGTCGCCGCTGCCCCACCCTTCATCCCCGAAGAGCTTGCGGGCGGTCTCGACGTCATTAGGTCCGACGGGCATGGGCGCCTCCCTGTGCGGGGTGGGATGATACGGGGGTAGGCAGATGGGCCGAGGCCCGCAGCGGTCCGGGCACCCTACGCGGCCCGCTACTTGACCGCCTTCGGGCCCTAGTCGGCCCTGGCTGCCTGGAGCCGGTCGCCGGCGCGGAAGATGCCTTCGAGCTTCTCCTCGTACTCCGCTTCGCTGAGCTCATCCTCGGCGAACTCGGTCGCGACCTGCTCGAGCATGCCCAGCGCTTCCCTGATAGGCTTCGGGGCGCGGTCCTGATTGCTCCAATCAACGGTTGCCAGGAAGTCGTCGAGCAAGCCCGGCTGCAGGCTGCCTCGCAGCGCAAGCCTCACCGCAGCCTCCACATCCTCAGGCACGAGCGTCTCGATAGGTACTGCGGAACTTGCCATGGATGTCACCACCCTTCAGGAACTCGAACAACTCTGCGAAGCAGAGGGCATTCAAGCGAAGCGTGCTTCCGGCACTCGCACAGACATCATCGCCTACTCGGCCCCGGCCCGAAACCCCGCCTACGCAGGGGGCGAGTCCCTCATTCTCAAGGTCATGACTCCCAACGGACAGCACATTGCCACCTGGCACGAGATCCGGATGCCGGATGGATCGATCGCCCACAGCCATCCGAAGGACTACACGCGTCGGGACTGCTCACGGATGAGAGCGAGATAGCTTCCCGGGAGTCAGCCGCCGCCGATGGCGGGGACGAACTGGATCTCGGTGGTCTTGCTGACGGGCTGGAGGAGGCCGAGGTGGTTCGTCTCGCCGTCGATGGCGGCCAGGATCTCGGGGATGAGGGCGCCGTCCTCGTCGAGGAGGCGTTCCTTCATGCCGGGGTAGCGCTCGTCGAGGGCGTTGATGACCTGGCGCAGGTTGCGGCCGGAAACCTCGACGGTGCGAGCGCCGCCGGTGAGGCCCTCGAGCAGCGAGGGGATGAAGACGGTGGCCACGAGCCCCTCGCTAATCCTCCGGCTCGACCGCCCCCAGCGCCTCGAGCACGTTGCCGGGCGACATCGGCAGGTGCGTCATGCGCACGCCGGTGGCGTCGTGGATTGCGTTCGCGATGGCGGCCATGGGCGGAACGATGGGCACCTCGCCCACGCCGCGGATGCCGTAGGGGTGGCCGGGGTTCGGCACCTCCACGATCTCCGTGTCGATCATGGGCAGGTCGAGGCTGGTGGGCATGCGGTAGTCGAGGAAGCTGGAGTTCGACATGGCGCCGTCCTCCTGCCAGACGTACTCCTCGTTGAGCGCCCAGCCGATGCCCTGGACAGCGCCGCCCTGCATCTGCCCCTCGACGTAGCTGGGGTGGATGGCGGTGCCCGCATCCTGGACGCAGGTGAAGCGGAGGATGTCGACCTTGCCGGTCTCGGGGTCGACCTCGACATCGACGATGTTGCCGGCGAAGGCGGGGCCGACGCGGGTGGGGTTGGAGCTGGCGGAGGCGCTGATGGGGCCGCCGGTACGGAGCTGCTTGCCGGCGACCTCCTTCCAGCTGATCTGCTTGCCGTCGGCGAGGGAGAAGACGCCCTCGTCGAAGCTGACATCGTCGACATCGGCCTCAAGGAGGATGGCGGCGCGCTCGGTCATCTGGCGCTTCACGTCCTCGGAGGCGGTGATGGTGGCGATGCCGGTCGAGAAGGCGGTTCGGCTGCCGCCGGTGACGCCGGTCCAGCCGATGGAGTCGGTGTCGCCGACGGTGGGCTGGACCTCGTCGACGGAGAGGCCGAGGGTTTCGGCGGCCTGCATGGCGAGCACGGCGCGCATGCCGCCGATATCGACCGAGCCGGTGACGAGCGCGATGGTGCCGTCGGCATTGACGGTGACCGTCGCGGAGGACTGGTTGCCGCCGTTGAACCAGAAGCCCATGGCGACGCCGCGGCCCCGGTTCGGACCCTCGATGGGGGCGGAGTAGTGGGGGTGGTTGACGATGGCGTTCTCGACCTCGACGCAGCCGACGGTGGGGAAGGGCATGCCGTTGGGCATGCGATCGCCCTCCTTCGTGGCGTTCCTGAGGCGGAAGTCCATGGGTTCCATGCCGATCTGCTCGGCGATCTCGTCGATGACGCTCTCGACGGCGAAGGCGGCCTGGGGGGAACCGGGCGCGCGGTAGGCGCCGACCTTGGGCTTGTTCACGACGACGTCGTAGCCATCGACGACGAGGTGCTCGATGTCGTAGGGGGCGAGGGCGGTGGAGGCGCCGGCGCCGACGGGGGAGCCGGGGAAGGCGCCCGCCTCGTAGGCCATCCAGAGCTCGGCGGCGACGATATCGCCGTCGTTGGTCGCGCCGATCCGGGCGCGGATGGTGGTGGCGGAGGTGGGGCCGGACGCCTCGAACACCTCGGTGCGGCTCATGGTGACCTTCACCGGCTGGCCGCTCTTCCTCGAAAGGAGGGCGGCGACAGGGTCGACGTGGACGTAGGTCTTGGCGCCAAAGCCGCCGCCGATCTCCATGGGGATGACGGTGACCTTGCCCTCGGGCACGCCGAGGATGGCGGCAGCCTGGCCGCGGATGCCGAAGGCGCCCTGGGTGCTCGTCCAGATGGTGACGTGGCCGTCGGGGTCCCAGCGGGCGGTGGAGGTGTGGGGCTCGATGTAGCCCTGGTGGACGGTGCTGGTGGTGAACTCGCGCTCGACAACCACATCGGCCTTCGCGAAGCCCTCGTCGAGGTCGCCGCGCTTGAACTGGAGGTGGCTGGCGACGTTGCTGTGGACCCCGGTGTCGTCGCCGCGGGTGAAGCGCTCGGCGATGGAGCGGGTGGTCATGGCATCGTGGAGGAGGGGGGCGTCGTCGCGCATCGCGTCGAGGGCGTTGAGGATGACGGGGAGGGGCTCGTACTCGACCTCGATCAGGTCGAGGGCCTCCTCGGCCACGTGCGGGTTGAGGGCGGCGACGGCGGCGACGGCGTGGCCCTTGTAGAGCGTCTTCTCCTGGGCGAGGCAGTTTTCGGCGAGGAGGCGGGCGTTCCCCATGGTCTCGCCGAAGTCGATCATCATGTCCTGGACGATGGGCACGTCCTCGCCGGTGACGACGGCCTTGACGTCGGGGAGGGCCTCCGCCTTGCTCGTGTCGATGGAGACGATACGGGCATGGCCGTGGGGGCTGCGCAGGATCTTGCCGTGCAGCGTGCCGGGCAGGTTGATGTCGGCGCCGTACTGGGCGCGCCCCGTGACCTTGTCGACGCCGTCGTGGCGGATGGGGCGGCTGCCGACAACCTTGTAGCCAGCCTTGGGCGTGCTGCGTTCCTCGATCGTGGTCATGCGAATGCCTCCCTCGGGGTTCCAGACCGTAGCCTACCGGATCACCACGTCATCCCGTGAGAGCGCGAAGGGGTGACGAACTGCGCCGAAACGGGCAGAATGCCGCCGCGATGCAGGTAAAGAGCCAGGCAAGGATGGGGTTGCTCGGACTGGCCCTGGCGGGCTGCCTGGCTCTGGTGGCGTGCGGCGGGGAAGATGGCGACGGAGGCGGGGGCGAGCAGAGCATCGAGTCGCTGGACGTCCAGGAGTTGCTCGACTCGGCGGTGATCCAGTTCACGGAGCTGGAGAGCTTCCACTTCGCGCTCGACTTCGGCGGCGACACCTCCCCCCTGGAGCAGCTTTCGATCGACATGGAGAGGATCGAGGGGGATGTCATCATTCCCGACAAGCTGAAGGCGGCTGTGAAGGCGAAGGTGCGGTCGATGGGCGGCATCAACGTCAACGTCAGCCTCGTGGGGGTAGGCGAGGAAGCCTGGGTGACCAACCCCTTCGACCCCACTGTCTGGCTTGAGCTTGAGAGCGGTAATCCGCTGAACGGGCTGTTCAACCCCTCGGATGGTGTGGCGGCGGTCATCCGGGGGGCGGCCGATCCCGCGGTGACGGGCGAGGAAGTCCTGGAAGGGGTGGACACCTGGACGGTGCAGGGGACGATCGACTCGGGGGACCTGACCGCGTTCCTGGACTCGGCTGAGCCCGGTTACCCCGTCGCCGGGACGATCTGGATCGGGAAGGCGGACAACATCATCTACCGCATCCACCTGGTGGGGCAGCTGACGGCGGCCGAGCCGGTGGACATCGTGCGAAATCTGACCTTCTCCAGCTTCAACGACGTGGAGCCCATCGAGCCGCCGTGACGGTAGGGGGGAGCGCGGCGGCTGGGGCTCGATCAGCCTGGCCGGTGGTGATCGCGCTCGGACTCGGAGTCTTCATCGGGGGCTTCGACCAGACGTTCGTGGTGCCCGTCCTGACGGAGATCCTGGGCGACCTCGGGGTCGCCGTGAACGAGCTCGAGCAGGCTTCGTGGATCCTGAACGGGTACCTGCTCGGGTACACGGTGGCCCTGCCGCTGATGGGTCGCCTGGCCGACGTGCACGGCCACTACCGCATCTTCGTCATCGGGATGCTGATCTTCATGGGCGGCTCCGTGTTCGTCGCCTTCGCGCCCAACATCACGGTGCTCACGATCGCGCGGGCGGTGACGGCGCTGGGAGGCGGGGCGCTGGTGCCGGTGGGGCTGGCGATCGCCGCCCACTCGCTGCCGGGTTCGCAACGCACGATCGGGCTCGGATCGATCTCGACGCTCGACGACGCCTCGAGTCTGGCGGGGCCGCTGTGGGGCACGCTCATCGGGGTCTGGATCGGCTGGCGGGGACTGTTCTGGATGAACATCGTGCTGGCGCTTCCCATCCTGATTCTCGTCCTGTTCCTCGCCCGCCGGGCCTCGGCGCCGCCACGGTCGGACGACCAGGTGGACTGGCTGGGAGGACTGCTGCTTTCGCTGTCGCTGGGGGCGCTGACGTTCGCCATTGCCGGAGCGGGAGAGAGCCTCCGCGAGCTCTGGACGATCCTGCTGCTCTACGGGGCGGCGGCGCTCTTCATGGCCCTGTTCGTGTGGCGCCAGCTGCGGGTCGCGGCTCCGCTCATCGACATGCGCATGTTCCGCATCCGGCGTGTCGCCTTAGCAAACGTCGTCTTCCTGTTGGAGGGGATGGCCCTGATTACGGCCCTCGTGAACGTGCCCCTGATGGCGCAGGTGGTGTGGGGGCTGGAGGGGACCGGGCCGGGGCTGATGCTGGGACGGATGGTGCTGTTCATGGCGGTCGGCGGCATCGCCGGCGGAGCGCTGGCGACGATCGCGGGGTACCGCCTGACCACCCTGGTCAGCTTCGTGATTGCGGCAGCGGGCCTCTTCGCGATGGCGGGCTGGGCCTCCGAGCCCAGCCAGATCGCGCTCTGGACGGCGCTGGGCCTGGCGGGCCTCGGCTTCACCCTCGCCGACGCCTCCCTCTACGCGACCATCATGGAGGGCGTGGAGGCGGGGCGGCGGGCCTCCGCCACGGCCGTGCTCCAGGTCTTCCAGACGCTGGGCATGGTGGTGGGAATGGCCCTCCTGGGGTCGGAGGGGCTGGGCCGCTTCGACCAGCGGGCCGGAGATCTCTTTTCCCAGCAGCTCTTCGACATCACCGAGGAAGAACTGATCGAAGTCGTCCGTCAGACGATGGATGAGACGTTCTTCGTGGCGGGCCTCCTGATGGCGGTAGCGGCATTCCTCTCCCTCGGCCTCGGCGGCGGACGGCTGTGGCGCCGGCGCAAGAGCGACAGCGCCGCCGTCACCGCTGCGAGCGAGCCCTGACGCGCGACAACCCCAGCGGAGGCAGTGCCATGACCGACACCGTGCAGGAACAGAACGACCGCATCGCGATCACCGGCGTGATCAACCGCTACGGCACGACGATCGACGCGGGCGACTACGAGGGGCTCGCGAGTTGCTTCACGCCCGACTCCATCACTCGCTACGGCGGGGGGCGGGAGTTCCGGGGCGGGGAGGAAGTGGCGGAGTTCGTGAAGAGCATGACGCCGGACTTCATCGCGCAGCAGCATCTGCTGGGGAACCACGAGATCGCCCTCGACGGCGACCGCGCGACGGCAACGACGTACCTGCACGCCACGCAGATCGAGAGCGAGGAGGCGGGCGGCGGGGTCGTCGTGACTGGTGGCGTCTACCGCGATGTGCTGGTGCGGACGGACGAGGGCTGGCGCATCGCCGAGCGGGAGCTGGAGGGGCTCTGGCGGGAGCGCCGTGCGCCCGGGGCTGAAGCTTGAGGCCAAGCCACGGGGGGTGCTCGCCCTATGATGGACCGATGCGCCAGCCACCGGTGCAGCCGTGAGCGAACAGGCCCAGAGCGCCTCGGCCCCGGCGGCCCGCCCCGGCAACCGGCCGGCGCTGCCGACGCTCGAGACCTTCTCGGCGTTCCAATCGCGTCCCTTCACCTATCTGTGGATCAACACCCTGAGCTTCGCGCTCGTGCAGGCCATGCAGCGCTTCGCCTTCGTGTGGCTGGTGATCGAGGCGGTGGAGGTCGGCGGGCTGGGGAGAGGGTCGGAGTGGTCGGGGGCGGTGTTCTTCGCCCTTGGCATTCCGGTGCTCTTCGTGACGATCCCGGCGGGTGTTCTGGCGGATCGCATCAACCGCCGCTCCCTCGTGCTCGTCAGCCAGCTGGTCGCGGTGGGGGTGACGGTGGCGGCGGGGGTGATCATCGTGGCGGGGGCGATGACGACGGTGCTCGCGCTGGTGCTGGCGGCGGGGGTGGGCGCAACCATCGCGGTGGGATTGCCGGTGCGGAACGCGATCGTGCCCACCGTGGTCGAGCGGGACACGCTCCTGAAGGCGATCGTGATGATGAGCATGGCGATGAACATCTCGCAGATCGTTGGAGCGGGGCTCGGGGGCCTGCTCATTGCGGGATGGGGGATCGGCGGGGCGTTCATCGCCCAGGGGGTGGTGCTGTTCGTCGGGACGCTTGCGCTGATCCCGCTGCGCGTTCCGGACGTGCGCACGGCGGACCAGCACCGGCAGCCGCTGCACGAGCTACAGGAGGGGATGCGTTTCGTGTGGGATCACCAGGGCATCCGCACGCTCATCGTGCTCCTGGCCATCGCCGGGATCTTCCTGATCGGCCCCTTCGGAACGCTCCTTCCGCAGATCGCGAAGGAGGAGCTTGGTCGGAACGCGCTGGAGTCGAGCCTGTTGTTCACGATCATGGGCGTGGGCACGGTGGTGAGCTCACTCGCGATCGCCTCCGTGCCACATCTGCGGAACAAGGGCGGCTGGGTCATCGGCACGCTCATCTCGGCGGGCATCGTCGTGCCACTGCTGGGGATCTCGCCGTGGTACGCGTTGACGGCCGCCGTCATGTTCTGCGGCGGCGTGGCCGCGGGCATCTTCATGAACCTGAACCAGACGCTGGTTCAGGCGAACACGCCGCCGGAGATGATGGGGCGGGTCGTCAGCATCCACACGCTGGCGTTCCAGGGCGTGGGGCCGTTCGGAGGGATGCTGGCGGGACTCATGGCGGCCTGGATGGGGGCGCCCCTCTGGATGGTCATCAGTGGAGCGATCCTGTTTGTCGTGACGACGAGTGCCCTCGTCACGCAGCCGGCGCTGCGGAGAATGTCGTAGGCGCTGGACGGACGCCGCCTTCCTAGTCGGTGAAAACGCCGCCGTGGGGGTGGAGCAGGGCGCCGGTGTAGAAGCTGGAGTCGTCGCAGGCGAGGAAGAGGGCGGTCTTTGCGACCTCCTCGGGGACGCCCATGCGTTTCATGGGCGTGAGCCCCATGGACCAGCTCCCACCAACCTCGCTCTCGCTGAGGCCGGCGGTCATGGGGGTCTCGATGAAGCCGGGACCGATGGCGTTGACGCGGATGTTGTGGAACGCGAGCTCCATGGCGAGCACCTTCGTCAGCATCCAGACGCCTGCCTTGGAGACGCAGTAGGGGCCGACGCCGACCTGGGGGACCTTTGCCATGATCGAGGCGATGTTGATGATGGCGCCGCCGTTCTCCGCCTCGATCATGCGGCGGGCGACGGCGCGGTCTGAGATCAGCACGCCGGTGAGGTTCACGTCGAGCACCTTCTGGAAGGCCTCGACGGGTGCGTGCACGAGGAAGGAGTCATTGACGCCCACCGAGCTTATCTGCACGGGCTCGGCGTCCATGTAGCGCCAGTTGCTGATGCCGGCGCCGGCGAGGAGGACGTCGATAGCGCCGAATGCCTCGACGGCGGCGTCGGCCATAGCCTCGCACGAGGCCTCGTCGCTGGTGTCGGTGCGGACGTAGATGGCCTCGCGCCCGCGCTCGCGAACGGCGGCGACGGCCTCGGCGCCGTCCTGGAGGTCGGCGATGACGACGTTGGCGCCCTCGTCGGCGTAGAGCTCGGCGGTGGCGCGGCCGATGCCGCTGGCCCCGCCGGTGATCACGGCCACCTTGCCCTCAAGCTTGCCCGCCATGTGGAACCTCCCTGCGCGCCGATGGCGGGACTATAGGGGACACGCAGAACCGCGGCATGGAGGTCTCCCTGTAGGATGCGGCGGGTGACCGAACAGGCCCAGAGCGCCGAGGGCGCGTCCGCGCGCCCGGCCACGCGCCCTTCCCTTCCCTCGATCGAGACGTTCTCGGCCTTCAAGTCGCGGCCCTTCACCTACCTCTGGATCAATACGATGAGCTTCGCGCTGGTGCAGGCGACGCAGCGTTTCGCCTTCGTCTGGCTGGTGATCGAGGCGGTCGAGATCGGGGGGCTGGGGAGGGGATCGGAGTGGTCGGGAGCCGTCTTCTTCGCGCTGGGCATCCCCGTCATGTTCGTCACCATTCCCGCAGGCGTCCTGGCGGATCGCATGAACCGGCGCTCGCTCGTCCTGGGAAGCCAGCTGGTCGCGGTGGGGGTAACGGTGGCGGCGGGTGTGATCATCGTGGCGGGGGAGATGACGACCACGATCGCGCTGGCGCTGGCGGTGGGGGTGGGAGCGACCATCGCCGTGGGCCTGCCCGTTCGCAACGCGATCGTGCCGACGGTGGTGGACCGGGACACGCTGCTAAAGGCGATCGTGATGATGAGCATGGCGATGAACATCTCGCAGATCGTGGGGCCGGGGCTGGGCGGGTTGGCGATCGACGCGTGGGGCATCGGCGGAGCGTTCATCGCCCAGGGGGTCGTGCTGCTCATCGGGACACTCGCGCTGATCCCGCTGCGGGTGCCGAACGCACGGGAGGAGGAGGCGCACAAGGAGCCACTGCTGGAGTTGAAGGAAGGGCTGAGCTTCGTGTGGGGTCACCAGGGAATCCGCACGCTGATCCTGATGCTGTCGATCACGGGCATCTTCATGATGGGCCCCTTCGGGACACTGCTCCCGCAGATCGCAAAGGAAGAGCTGGAGGTAGGGCCGTCCCAGGCGGGGCTGCTCTTTACGTTCATGGGCCTGGGCATGGTCATCAGCTCGCTTGCCGTCGCTTCGGCGCCCGATCTGAAGAACAAGGGCGGGTGGTTCATCGGGTCGCTGATGATGGCGGGATTCGTCCTGCCTGCCCTGGGCCTCTCACCGTGGTACTGGCTGACAGCTCTGGTCATCTTCATCGGGGGTATGGGCGGGGGCGTGTTCATGAATCTGAACCAGACGCTGGTCCAGGCGAACTCGCCGCACGAGATGATGGGGCGGGTCGTCGGCATCCACACGCTTGCGTTCCAGGGGATCGGGCCGATGGGCGGTATCCTCGCCGGATTCATGGCCGCCTGGCTGGGGGCGCCGATCTGGATGGCGATCAGCGGGGGGATCCTGCTTTTCCTGACGACGACGGCGTTCGTGACGCAGCCGGCGCTGCGGAAGATGGAGTGAGGGCGCGAGCCGTTTACGGCCTTGGGGGCGTCTGGTAGCGTTCGGGCCGCCCCGAACAGGGGCGCGGAGAGCCGCCATGGACTTCCAGGACACAGCAGAGCAGGCCGCCTGGCGGCAGGAAGTACGCACGTTCATCGAGAACGAGCGCCCGCGGGAGTACGACCCCGACAAGGGCATGCAGGGAGGGGAGGAGCGCGCTCCGCGCGACGCTCCCTGGTACAAGCGCTGGCAGGGAAAGCTCTCGGAGCGGGGCTGGATCGCGCCGGCGTGGCCGAAGGAGTACGGCGGGGCGAGCCTCGGCGTGATGGAGCAGTTCATCATGAACGAGGAGTTCGCCGAGGCGCGGGTGCCCCCGAGCAGCATCGGCAACGGCGTCTCGATGCTGGGCCCGACCATCATCGCGCACGGCAGCGAGGCGCAGCAGGAGGAGCACCTGGGCCGCATGCTCCGCGGCGAGGTGGTCTGGTGCCAGGGCTACAGCGAGCCCGGCTCGGGCTCGGACCTCGCCTCCCTGCAGACGCGCGCCCTCCGCGACGGCGACGACTACGTGATCAACGGCCAGAAGATCTGGACCTCGGGGGCCCACTACTCGGACTGGATCTTCATGCTGGCGCGCACCGATCCGGACGCGCCCAAGCACCGGGGCATCAGCTACTTCCTGCTCGACATGAAGACGCCCGGCATCACGGTGCGGCCGCTGGTGAACATGGGGAACCTGCACAACTTCAACGAGGTGTTCTTCGAGGACGTGCGCGTGCCGGCGGAGAACATCGTGGGCGAGGTGAACCGCGGCTGGTACGTGGGCGCCACGACCCTCGACTTCGAGCGCAGCTCGATCGGCAGCGCGGTGGCGCACCGCCAGACGCTGGAGCGCTACCTGGGCTACTGGCGCGAGCACACGGACGCGGTCTCCAACCCGGAGGGCGTGCGCGAGGCGCTGGCGGAGCGCTGGATCGAGGCGGCCACGGCAAAAATGCTCAGCTACCGCGTGATCGGCATGCAGGCGGCGGGCGAGATACCGAACGCCGAAGCCTCGATCGCGAAGATGTTCAGCACGGAGCTCTCGCAGCGGATCGCGGGCACGGCGATCAAGATGCTGGGCACGGCCGGAATCCTCAACGCCGGCGAGAGCGCCCCGTTCGAGGGGCGGCTGGGCGCGGCGTACGTGGCCTCCGTGTCGGCGACGATCGCCGGCGGCACGAGCGAGATCCAGCGCAACATCATCGCGACGCGCGGGCTGGGCCTGCCGCGGGCGTAGGGCTTCGGGGGCGCCCCATGCCCCTCCTGGAAGGCCGGTACTGCCCGTACTGTGGCGAGGCGCTGAGGCGCGAGGTCGTCGACGGCCGCGATGTGCCCCTGGAGTCGCTGAAGCCCGGCTGTCGTCGACGGGCTACGTCCACCTCGACGCGCCAACGCCCGTAGCGGCGGCGATCATCGAGCGCGAGGGG
>DAOUID010000234.1:0-1630 GCA_034428315.1 Dehalococcoidia bacterium | reverse complement strand
GGGAAGCAGGCCACGTTCCGGGCCAGCGCCATCTCGTAGATCTCCTGCTTCGTGTGCTCCATCAGCCACTCGACCGTCAGCGGCTCGACCACGTCCGCGTTCTGCACGCGGCCCATCGTCGTCGCGAACGCCTCGCTCGCCGCCCAGTCCGGGCTCCCCATCATGTCGACGACCGCCCGCCACCAGTGGTCCATCAGGAACGGGGCGAAGGAGACGTGCCCGTCCTTGCAGGGCATCACCCAGGGGAAGTTCGCCTTCTCCCGCGAGATCTTCGGCTCCTGCCCGTACCCGATGCTCGCGATCGGCATGCGCGTCATGCCCGCCACCGACTCCATCGCCGAGACGTCCAGCAGCTGCCCCGTGCCGTAGGTGGTCCGGTGGAACACCCCGATGAGCGCCATGATCGCCGCCGTCCAGCCCGTCAGGTAGTCCGCCTGGTCGCCCCCGTCCACGAGCGGCGGGTACGCTTCGGAGTCGGTGATCTCGTTGTACGGCGTCTCCCGCCCCATCCCGCCGATGTGGAAGGCCGTGAAGGCCGTGCCCCGGTAGTCCCGGTATGGCCCGCCCAGCCCGAAGGGGCTCGTGCACACCATGATCAGGCCCGCGTTCCGCGCGCTCAGCGTCTCGTAGTCGAGTCGCAGCTCGCCGTACGCCGTGGGCGGGAGGTCCGCGATGAAGATGTCCGCGCTCGCCGCCAGCTCGCGCAGCACCTCGCTGCCCGCCTTGCTCTCGATGTCGAGGGCGACGCCCCGCTTGTTCGTGTTCAGGTAGAGGAAGCGCCCGCTCTTCTCGGGATGCGGCTCGTCTCCGGGGAACGGCCCGTGGGTGCGGCTCCGGTCGCCCCCGAGGGGCTCGACCTTCACCACGTCCGCGCCCAGGTCGGCGAACGCCTTCCCACAGAACGGACCCGTCACCCCCTGCGCGTACTCGACGACGCGCAGGTCGCTCAGGGTGCCTTCAGCCGCTGTCCCGGATTCGCTCGCCACCGCCTAGGACGAGGACTTCTGGTCTTGCTGGTACTGCTGCATCACCTGCCGGTTGCGCGACGAGTTGCCCAGGATGGGCGCGATCAGCCCCGAGGCCTGGTCGATCATCCCCGCCTCCGCGCACAGCGCCCGGAACAGCGCGAGCATGCGCTCCCGCTCCTCCGGCGGCTCGTACTCGCGGAAGGCCGAGCGCAGCTTCATGTCGCTCGCGTTCGCGGGGTCGGGAACCAGCTCGAAGATCGGTTCGTAGATGTCCCGCAACAGCTCCTGGAGCGCCTCCTGGTATGCGTCCTCCGACTCGACGTCCTGGATCTTCTGGAACCGGTCCGTCGGGGTCTCGTCGGGCGCCACCAGGTCCAGCAGCTTCAGGGCGTGCATCGTCCGGTCCACGTCGATGAAGGGAATGCCCACGTGGTGCAGGTCGTCCGGGCTGAACCGCCTGGGGAAGTCCCGCAGCCGGTAGCGGCGGATCACGCTCAGGATGTTGACCATGCCCGCGGCTGGCGCCGTCGCGTCCGTTGGATGTGCCATCTGCCCTCGCCTCCTTTGGTGCGGTAGACCGGCTGGCCCCGTTTAGCGGTCGGGACCGTACAGGTAGGTGTCGAGCGCGTAGTGCATCGCCCGGATGCGGCGCTCCTCGCTGT
>DAOUID010000233.1:0-8223 GCA_034428315.1 Dehalococcoidia bacterium | reverse complement strand
AGCGCGATGTCTTTCCCGACCGCGACCACTTCGGCCGCATCTTCTACAACCAGGCCAACCTCAGCGCGAAGGGCATCTACCAGGTCGCCGCCGTCATGGGCTCCTGCACGGCCGGCGGCGCCTACGTCCCCGCCATGAGCGACGAGACCGTCATCGTCCGCGGCACCGGCACGATCTTCCTCGGCGGCCCGCCCCTCGTGAAGGCCGCCACCGGCGAGGAGACCACCGCCGAGGAGCTCGGGGGCGCAGACGTTCACACCCGTATCAGCGGCGTCGCCGACCACTTCGCCGAGGACGACGAGGACGCCCTCCGCATCGTCCGCAGCATCATCGCCAGCATCCCCGCCACGAAGTCCCCGCCCTGGGAGGTGCTCGATTCCTCCCTGCCCCTGCACGACCCCGAGGAGCTGTACGGCGTCGTCCCGCCCGACTACGGCCGCACCTACGATGTGCGCGAGGTCATCGCCCGTCTTGTCGACGGCTCCCGCTTCCACGAGTTCAAGGCGCGCTACGGCACCACCCTCGTCTGCGGATTCGCCCGCATCACCGGGTTTCCCGTCGGCGTCATCGCCAACAACGGCATCCTCTTCGGCGAGAGCGCCCTCAAGGGCGCTCACTTTGTCGAGCTCTGCGGCCAGCGCCGAGTCCCCCTCGTCTTCCTGCAGAACATCACCGGCTTCATGGTCGGCCGCCAGTACGAGAACGCCGGCATCGCCCGCGACGGCGCCAAGATGGTCACCGCCGTCGCCAGCGTCGCCGTCCCCAAGTTCACCGTCGTCATCGGCGGTAGCTTCGGCGCCGGTAACTACGCCATGGCCGGGCGCGCCTACTCCCCGCGCCAGCTCTGGATGTGGCCCAACGCCCGCATCAGCGTCATGGGCGGCGAGCAGGCCGCCAACGTCCTCCTCCAGGTCCGCCTCGATCGCGGCGAAGAGATGAGCGAGGAGGAGCAGCGCGCCTTCATGGCCCCCACGCTCGAAACCTACGACCGCGAGGGCTCCCCCTACTTCAGCAGCGCCCGCCTCTGGGACGACGGCGTCATCGACCCCCTCGACACCCGCCGCGTCCTCTCGATGGGTATCTCCGCCGCCCTCAACGCCCCCATCCCCGAGACCGACTGGGGCGTCTTCCGCATGTAGGGGTCTGGCGCGGAGCTCACGTGTCGCGGGTGCCTAACTCGCTCGTGCTAGACTCGCGGGCGCGATGCCAGGAGCCCCTGTATCGCTCTAGAAGCGGCAGTTGGAAGAAGTACAGATGGCCGAACGACCGATGAGCGACAAGCGGGCCGCCTCCTCCGATGGAGCAGACGCAAGCGCCGAAACATCCCTCGGCGCACTCGAGATGTCGCACGAGCAGATGCTCGAACTCGGGCGCCAGGCCCTCGATCTCCTCGTGGACCGCATCGAGAACCTGCCTGGCGAGCAGGCCTGGGACGGCGAGTTCCGCCAGGTGCTCGAAGACCACCTCGGTGAGGACCCCCCCGAGGGCCCCAACCCTGCCTCAGAGGTCCTGGACAGGCTCACGAGGGACGTGCTCCCCTTCAGCGCGCGCCTCGATCACCCCCGCTTCTTCGGCTTCATTCCCACCTCCCCCACCTGGCCCGGCGTCGTCGCTGACTTCCTCGCTGCCGGCTACCTCTTCAACCAGTGCACGTGGCTCGTCGCGAGCGGCCCCAGCCAGGTCGAGCTCGTCGTCATCGACTGGTTCAAGCGCTGGATCGGCTACCCCGAGACCGCCGCCGGCCTCTTCACGAGCGGCGGCTCCGCCGCCAGTGTCGATGCCTTCGTCGCCGCCCGCGAGGCCGCCGGGAACCCCGAACGAGCTACCGTCTACATGAGCGACCAGAGCCACAGCGCCCTCCCCCGGGCCGCCGTGATCGTCGGCGTTCGCCGCGACCACATCCGCAAGACTCCGAGCGACAGCAGCTTCCGCCTCGACATGGAGGCCCTCTCCCGGGCTGTCGCCGACGACCGCGCCGCCGGCCTGCACCCCATCGCCGTTTGCGCCAATGCCGGCACCTCCAGCACCGGCTCCATCGACCCGTTGGAGGAACTGGCGGACTTCTGCGAAGCCGAAGACCTGTGGCTTCACGTGGATGCCGCCTACGGCGGTTTCGCCGTGGTGACCGAGCGGGGCAGGGAACTCCTGCGCGGCCTCGAACGCGCCGACTCGGTCGGGCTTGACGCCCACAAGTGGTTCTTCCAGCCCTACGAGGCAGGCTGCCTGCTGGTGAAGGACCGGGAGACCCTCAGCGACGCTTTCCACATGCCGCACGACATCCTCCAGGACACCGTCTGGGGCGCCGATCACCCCAACTTCGCGGACATCGGCCTGCAGTTGAGCCGCTCCGCCCGCGCCCTCAAGGTCTGGATGTCCGTCCAGACCTTCGGCATGGACGCCTTCCGCCGCGCGGTCGAGAGCGGCATGGACCTCGCCGCCCGCGCCCACGACTACGTCCAGAACAGTCCCGTCCTCGAAACCCTCAGCACCCCGACTCTCGGGATCGTCTGCTTCCGCGTCAATCCCGGCGACGACCACCTCGACGGGGAGGCCCTGCAGGACGTCAACCGCACCGTCCTCGCGCAGATGTTCTGGGACGACCCCGCCTTCATGTCCTCCACGATGCTGCACGGCACGTTCGCGCTCAGGATGTGCATCATCAACCACACCACCACCTGGGACGACGTGCGCGAGACGCTTGAAGCGGTCGAGCGCTTCGGGCAGAAGGCGCTCTCGCAGTAGGACCGCCCGCGCCCGCCGGCACGAGCTGGCCGGAGGGGGCGCGGCCCCGCTCCCGGCCGGACGACCCGCTGTCGCCCCCTACAATGCCGCCCATGTTTGAGGCCGTCCTCGTGGCGAACCGCGGCGAGATCGCCGTGCGCATCATCCGCACCCTGCGCGCGCTCGGCGTCCGCTCGGTCCTCGCCGCCTCCGTCCCCGACCGCCCCAGCCTCGCCGCCCGCCTCGCCGACGAGGTCGTGCTCCTCGAAGGCCACACCGCCGCGGACACCTACCTCGACGTCGCCGCCGTCATCGCCGCCGCGAAGGCCACCGGCTGCGAGGCCCTCCACCCCGGATACGGCCTCCTCAGCGAGCGTGCCGACTTCGCCGGCGCCTGTGCCGGTGCCGGACTCACCTTCGTCGGCCCTTCCCCGGAGACTCTCACCCTCCTCGGCGACAAGGTTGCCGCCCGCGACCTCGCCATCGCCAACGACGTGCCCGTCGCCCCCGGCGGCGAGGGCGCAACCGAAGCCGACCTCGCCGAGGCCGCCCGCGAGGTCGGCTTCCCGCTCATGCTCAAGGCCCGTGGCGGAGGCGGCGGTCTGGGGATGCGGGTTGTGGCGAACCCCGAGGATCTTGCCGCCGCCATCGAGGCCGCCCGCCGCCAGACGGCCGCCGCCTTCGGCGACGACCGCCTCTTCGTCGAGCGCTACGTCGAGAACGCCCACCACGTCGAGGTCCAGGTCCTCGCCGACGCTCACGGCAACGCCGTCCACCTCGGGGAGCGTGACTGCTCCGTCCAGCGCCGCCACCAGAAGCTCGTCGAGGAGACCCCCAGCCCCGTCGTCGACCCCACCCTGCGCGCTGAGCTGACTTCCGCCGCACTCCGCCTCATGCACGCCGCCGGTTACGAGAACGCCGGCACCGTCGAGTTCCTCGTCGGCGAACCGGAAGGGGGCCGCCGCCCCTTCTACTTCCTCGAGGTGAATCCCCGCCTCCAGGTTGAGCACCCCGTGACCGAGGCCGTGACCGGGCTCGACCTTGTCGCCCTCCAGCTCGCCGTCGCCGCGGGCGAACCCCTCCCCTTCGGCCAGGACGACGTCCGCTTCGAGGGCCACGCCATCGAATTCCGCCTCAACGCCGAGGACCCGTGGCGGGACTTCCTCCCCGCCGCCGGCCGCCTCACCGCCCTCGCCGCACCCGGCGCTCGCCTCGACACCGGCTACGAGGCCGGGGACGCCGTCCCCAGCGAGTACGACTCGCTCGTCGCCAAGCTCCTCGTCCACGGTCCGCGCCGCCGCGAGACCCTCCGGCTCGCCTCGGACGTGCTGGCGAGCGCCACCCTCGGCGGCCTCCGCACCAACCTTCCCCTCCACCGCGCCGTCCTCGCCGATCCCGCCTTCGCCGCCGGCGAGGCCAGCGTGCAGTGGCTCGAACGCGAGCTCACCGGCCTCCTCGATGCCGCCCGGCCCCACCCCGCCGCCCTCGTCGCCGCCGCCACCCTGCTGGCCTCTCGCGAGGAACCCGGCTTCGCCGGAGCCGCCTGGCTCGCGCCCGGCGCCCGCACCCTCTGGCTGGACGACGGTGTGGGACCGCGCGCCGTCTCGGTCGGCGGCGGGGAGGCCTGTGTCGATGGCGTGCCCGTCCCCGCCGGGGATGTGGCTTCCGTCCTCGCGACGGCCGAGCCCGATGGCAGCGTGACGGTCCCCACGCCGACGGGCGAGTACCGCCTCCGTGCTGTCCGCCCGCCCCCCACCTCCGCCGCTCGCCGTGCCGGCGAGGGCGCGGCCGGCGAGATACGCGCCCCTCTCGCCGGCCGCGTGGTCGCCGTGAACGTGCGCGAGGGCGATTCAGTCCGGGACGGCGACATCGTCGCCGTCCTCGACGCCATGAAGATGGAGCACGCCATTCCCGCTCCCGGCGCGGGCTCCGTCAAAGCCGTCCACGTCACCCCCGACGAGGTCGTCGAGGCCGGCGCGCTCCTCGTGGAGCTGGAGTAGCGCTCCACTCAGCCGCCCGTAGGGCGGCGCTCTCCTCCCCGCTCAGCGCGGCGCCAGCCGCGCGCTCTCCTCAGCTAGTCGCTGCTGAAGGGCAGGTCCGCCTCCACGCGGCGACCCTGGCTCTGGTGCACCCGCGCGATCGCCTCCGGCTCCGACTCGTGCACCGTCGTCGTCTTCTGCCCCCGGGTCATCGCTATCGTGCCCGTCCGCGAGAGCTCGCGGATGCCGTACGGCTCGCACATCTTGATCAGCCCGTCGATCTTGTCGTCGTCGCCGACGACCTGGAGCATCAGCGAGTTCGTCGCCATGTCGATCACGTCCGCCCGGAACACGTTCGCGATGTCGAGCAACTCGTGCCGGTTCACGTTGTTGCAGCGCACTTTCAGCAACGCCAGCTCCCGCTGGATTGCGTCCTCGTGCGTCAGGTCGCTCACCTTTACCACGTCGATGAGCTTGTAGAGCTGCTTCTCCACCTGCTCCACCGGCGCGCTCGCCCCGTCGACGATGATCGTCATCCGGCTCAGACCCTCGAACTCGGTGGGGCCCACCGCCAGCGACTCGATGTTGAACCCCCGCCGGCGGAACAGCCCCGCGACGCGCTGCAGCACGCCCGGCTTGTCCTCCACGATGGCGACGACCGTGTGATGGCCTGGCTTCGTTCCGTTGCTGGTCGTCATCGCGCGAGCTCCTTCTCCGGAATCTCGATCGTCTCCGACAGGGCGGCCCCCGCCGGAACCATCGGCCACACGTTCTCGTCCTGGTCGACGTGGAAGTCGACCAGGATCGGACCGTCGTAGTTGCGCGCTTCCTGGATCGCGGGAAGGACCTCCGCCTTCGTCTCCACCCGCAGCGAGCGGACGCCGTACGCCTCCGCCAGCTTGCAGAAGTCTGGCTGCGTCACCGCCACCGAGACGAAGTTCTCGTCGTAGAACAGCTCCTGCCACTGCCGAACCATGCCCAGGTAGCCGTTGTTCATGATCGCGATCTTCACCGGCAGCCGTTCGTCCACGCAGACGGCCAGCTCCTGCATCGTCATCTGGAAGCCCGCGTCCCCGCAGATCGCCCAGACCTCCGAATCGGGCATCCCCATCTGCGCCCCGATCGCCGCCGGCAGCTCGAACCCCATCGTGCCCAGCCCGCCCGACGAGACCAGCTTCCGCGGACTGTCGTAGAAGTAGTGCTGGCCGGCCCACATCTGGTGCTGGCCCACGCCCGTCACCAGCGTCGCCGTGCCCTGCGTCTCCTCGTACAGCGTCCGCACGATCTCCTGCGGGATGAGCCGCCGCGTCTCCCGGATCTCCAGGCTTGGATGCTCCTCCTCCACCTTGTCGATCCACGCCAGCCACTTCGACCGGTCGCGACGCTCGAGGCGCTCGATCAACTCTGGCAGGACGCGCTTCACATGCCCGACCACCGGGATCGCCGTCGGCAGGTTCTTGCCGATCTCCGCCGGGTCGATGTCGATGTGCACGATCGTCGCGTCCGGGTTGAAGTCGTTGAACCGTCCCATCGCGCGGTCGTCGAACCGCATCCCGATGCCGATCACCACGTCCGCCTCGTCCGCGGCCATGTTCGCGTGGTACATGCCGTGCATGCCCAGGAACCCGTAGCTCAGCGAGTGCGTCTCGGGGAAGCCCCCGATCCCCAGGAACGTGGTGATCACCGGGATCTGCGCCTTCTCCGCGAGCGCGACCAGCTCGTCCGAGGCGTCCCCCCAGACGATCCCGTGCCCGGAGATGATGATCGGGCGCTCCGCCCCGTTGATCGCGTCCGCGGCCCGCCGGATCATCCCCGCGTGCCCCTTCGTCGTCGGACGGTAGCCCCGAAGGTTGATCTCCTCCGGCCACTCGAACTCCGCCTCCTCCTGGAACACGTCCTTGGGAATGTCGACGTGGACCGGTCCCGGGCGGCCCGTCCGCGCGATGTGGAACGCCTCCCGGATCGTCATCGCGATGTTCTCGGCCCGCATCACGAGGTAGTTGTGCTTCGTGATCGGCTGCGTGATCCCCGTGATGTCCGCTTCCTGGAAGCCGTCCTTGCCCAGCAGCGTGCGCGCCACGTTCCCCGTGATCGCCACCATCGGCGTCGAGTCCAGGAACGACGTCGCGATGCCCGTCACCAGGTTCGTCGCCCCCGGACCGCTCGTCGCCAGGCACACGCCCACCTCGCCCGAGGCCCGCGCGTAGCCGTCCGCCATGTGCGCCGCTCCCTGCTCGTGCCGGACCAGCACGTGCTGGATCGCGGGGAACTGCGGCAGCGTGTCGTAGAGCGGCAGCACTACCCCGCCGGGGTAGCCGAATATCGTCGAAACGCCCTCCCGCTGGAGGCACTCCAGCAGGATCTGGGATCCCGTCATCCGAACCATGGTCGAGTCCTTCCATCGGCTCTGATTTGCCGGCCTGTGCCCTGGTAGGGGCTGACCGGTGCCTGCCACGCCATTCGGTCGTGGCGGCTCGGGGTCCGGCGGTGGCGCCTCGCCCCAAGCGTGTCAGCGAGCGGAGGCGCGACCGGTAAGCCGCTGTCCCTCCAGTGAGCCACCCCGAGTGTAGGCTCGATCCCTTCTTACGTGAAGCACGCCCCGTTCACAGGGCTGCTACGCGAGCGCATCCCCCACCAGCGCCCGCCCCGCCTCGATCACCGGCCCCACCTTCGACTCGTTCCGCAGCTCCGTGTAGATGCGTAGCAACGGCTCCGTGCCCGAGAGCCTGAACAGCACCCACCCCTCCGACAGCAGGAAGCGCCACCCGTCCGTCGTGTCCACCCCCGTGACCGGAAGCCCCGCGAACTCCGCCGGCGAGGCCGCCTCGAGCGCCGCCCGCACGGCGTCGTTCGCACCCGCCGCCAGCTCCAGGTCGACGCGGTCGTAGGAGTGCGGGCCGGTGATCGCGAACACGTCCTCCAGCAGCTCGGCCGGACCCTTCCCGGTGATCGCCATCGCATCCAGCAGGTAGAGCGCCGAGAGGATGCCGTCGCGCTCGGGCAGGTGCCCGCGGAAGCCGTACCCCCCGCTCTCCTCGCCGCCGATGAGCGCATCCTCGCGCATCATCACCGGCCCGATGTGCTTGAACCCGACCGGCGTCTCGATGCAATCCACGCCGTGGTGCTCTGCCAGCAGCCGCGCCATCGCCGTCGTCGTCACCGACTTCACCACCGCCCCCCGCAGCCCCCGCGCCCCCAGCAGGTATTGGACCAGCAGCGCGAACGTCCGCAGCTGGTCCACGTACGCCCCCGACCCGTCCACCAGCCCCACCCGGTCGGCATCGCCGTCGTTCGCGATACCGGCGTCGAACCCCCCGCCCGCCACCAGCGCGAGCAGCGCGCCGAGGTTCGACGCGATCGGCTCCGGCGCCCGCAGCCCCGGGAACAGCGGGTTTCGCTCTGTGTGAATCTCCTCGACCCGTGTGCTGCCCCCGTCCAGCAGTGCCGATAGCAGCCCTGCCCCCGCCCCGTACATCGGGTCGACCGCCACCCGCAGCCCCGCTCCCTGGATGCGCGCGAGGTC
>DAOUID010000232.1:0-2563 GCA_034428315.1 Dehalococcoidia bacterium | reverse complement strand
CTGAACACCACGCAGAGCGCCATCAGCCTGTACGAGGCGGGCCAGCGGGCCGTGGGCATCGACATGCTGCTGAACGTGGCGGGCATCCTGAACCGGCCCCTGCACTACTTCCTGGGGGCGCTGGACGTGGTGCTGTACGTGCGGGACAGCCGCATCGCCAACCTGGCGAACGAGCTGGAGAAGCGGCCGCAGGACATCGAGGAGCTCATCGAGTACTGGGAGTTCGTGCGGTGGCGGAACACCCAGGAGCGCGAGCAGGCGATGGAGTTGGTCGGCGGCAGCTAACATAGCCGCACGCCCGCGCGAGGCGGGCGCGACACCAGACCAGGAGCACCACGGTGGGGCGCCGCCTCTACGATCCCACGGATGCCCGGAGACTCCTGAATCCCGGGCCGGTCAGCATCGTGACGGCGAGCTGGCGGGGCGACGCGAACGCCGCGCCCGTGGCGTGGACGGCGCCCGTCTCGATGTCGCCGCCGATGGTGGGGGTGGTGCTGCATCCGATACGGCACACGGCGGACATGATCCGCTTCAGCGAGGAGTTCGCGCTGAACATCCCGGGGCCTGAGCTCCTGCGGGAGACGGCCTACTTCGGGAGCCGTTCGGGGGCGGACGAGAACAAGGTCGAGGGCAGCAAGCTCGAGGCGTTCACGGCCCTGCGCGTGGACGCGCCGCTGCTCGACGGCTGTCTGGCGTGGATCGAGTGCGGGCTCCGGGACGTGATCCCGACGGGCGATCACATCCTCTTCGTGGGGGAGGTGGTGGCGGTGCAGGCGCTGGAGGAGGCGTACGCCGAGCGCTGGCTGCTGGAGGAGCGGAACTTCAGCCCGCTCACGTTCCTGGGGGGAAGCTGGTACGCGCAGGTGCGGGACGCGCGGGAGGCGGAGTTCGAGGTGGACGCGCAGGGCGGGCTGGAGGCGGAGAGCGCGGAGCAGCGCGAGGAGCGCGAAGAGCTGGAGGCGCGCGAAGGGGAACTACGGGAGCAGGAAGGCGACGAGGGCTACGAGGAGATGGTCAGCGAGGAGTAGAGCGCTCTCCCTGGCCCCGGGACTCGATCGGTTCATAGACGCGATACTTCTCGCCGGAGTAGACCGCGTTCGGCCGCACGAGGCGGTTGTCAGCGTACTGCTCGAGCAGGTGGGCGCTCCAGCCGGCGATGCGGGCAACGGCGAAGATGGGCGTGTAGAGGTCGTGGGGAATGCCGAGCATGCGGTAGACGGAGGCGCTGAAGAAGTCGACGTTGGGGTAGAGGGGGCGGCCACTGAGCCGCTCGGCGAGGTAGTCGCGCACCTTGCGGGAGAGGTCGAAGTACTTGCGGTCGGGGGAGGTCTCGGCGAGCTCCTCGCCGAGCTCTTCGAGGATGATGGCGCGGGGGTCGGTGGTCTTGTAGACGCGGTGCCCGATGCCCATGACGCGCTCGCCGCGGGCGAGCATGGCCTCGATGTGGCTGTCGATGTTCGACTCGTCGCCGATCTCCTCGAGCATCTCGAAGACGGCGCTGTTGGCGCCGCCGTGGAGGGGCCCCTTGAGGGTCCCGATGGCGGAGGCGATGGCGGAGTACATGTCGCTCATGGTGGAGGCGGTGACGATGGCCGAGAACGTCGACGCGTTCATCTCGTGCTCGGCATGGAGCGTCATGGCGACGTCGAACACCTTGGCCTGGAGCTCGGTCGGCTCCTCGCCGGTGAGGGTGTAGAGGAAGTTGGCGGCGTGGCCGAGGTCATCGCGGGGGGCAAGGATGTCGAGTCCCTGCCGCTGGCGGTGGAAGGCGGCGACGACGGAGGGCATGCGGGCTGTGAGGCGCGCAGCCGTCCACTTGAGCTGCTCCTGCGAGAAATCACTGGCCCTGGGGTCAAGGGCGCCAAGGGCCGTCACGCAGATCTCCAGACCGCGCATGGGCAAGCACTTGCCGGCGAGCTCGTGGATGAGGGTGCGGTTGAGGTCGGAGAGGGGGCGTTCCTCGATGAGGAGCGCGTTCAGGTCATTGAGCTGCTTGCTGGTGGGGAGATCGAGGTTCCAGAGGAGGTAGGCGGTCTCTTCGAAGGAGGCGTGCTCGGCGAGGTCGTAGATGTCGTAGCCGGCGTAGATGAGCTGGCCCTTCTGGCCGTCGATGGTGCAAAGCTTGGTGGCGGCGACGTTTACGCCTTCAAGGCCGCGCTGGATTTCCTGAGTGGTCATGGGAAGACCTCGCTCTCGTCAGGGGTGCAGGGGCGCGGCTGAGCGCCCCGGGAGGTGCGTGCGAGCGCCCTATCCTACCAATTTGGCGGGGGGCGTGGCGTTACGTTCGATCAGGTCGCGAGGCGCTCGGCGACGAGCGTTCCCATGCGTGCGGTATCGACGGTGGAGCCGCTTCCGGACTCGATGTCGGCGGTTCGGTAGCCCTCGGCGAGCACCCCGTCGACGGCCTCCTCGATGGCGGCCGCCTCGTCCTCGAGGGCGAGGGAGTGCCGCAGCATGAGGGCGACGCTGAGGATCATGGCGAGGGGATTGGCGATGCCCTGCCCGGCGATGTCGGGGGCGGTGCCGTGGATGGGCTCGTACATGCCGATGCCCGTTCCGTTGC
>DAOUID010000231.1:0-3879 GCA_034428315.1 Dehalococcoidia bacterium | reverse complement strand
GTCACCGAGGTCACATTCGGCTTCCACACCGCCGTCCAGACCGCCACCGAGGCCATCGATCGCCTGCGCACCACCGCCGAGTCCCATCACCGCGTCATGGTCGTCGAGGTGATGGGTCGCCACGCAGGCTGGATCGCGACCTACGCCGGCATTGCCGGGGGCGCCACCGAGATACTCATTCCCGAGGAACCGTTCAGCATGAGCGACCTCTGCGAGCGTCTCCTCGCGCACCACAACCGCGACGTCTCCGCCTCGATCGTCGTCGTCGCAGAGGGCGCCCGTCCGCAGGGCGGCGAGGTCATCACCCAGACAGACCAGCGCGATGCCTTCGGCCACGTCCGCCTCGGCGGCATCAGTCGCCTGGTCGCCGACGAGATCGAGGCGCGCACCGGCTTCGAGACGCGCCTGACGGTGCTCGGCCACGTCCAGCGCGGTGGCACGCCCACCGCCTTCGACCGCGTCCTCGCCACCCGCTTCGGCATCGCCGCCATCGACGCCGTCCACGACGGCCACTGGGGCCAGGCCACCGTCCTCCGGGCCAACGAGATCAACCTCGCCCCCCTCGCCGACCTCACCGCCACAACGAAGGTCGTGGACCGCCAACTCTTCGAGACCGTCGCCGGCGCCCTCGTTTCCCTCCCCACCAACAGCCAATAGCAACGGCCAGCACCCCTCCCTATAGTCCCTGCATGCCTCCACGACCCTTCCGTATCGACGTTCCCGACTCCGTCCTCGACGACCTCCGCGACCGCCTCGATCGCACCCGCTGGCCCGACGCCATCCCCGACGCCGGCTGGGACTACGGCGCCGACGTCGTCTACGTCCGCGAACTGTGCGACTACTGGCGTAACGAGTACGACTGGCGCGCCCAGGAGGCCGCCCTCAACGCCTGGCCGCAGTTCCTCTGCGAGGTCGACGGCGTCGACATCCATTACTGGCACGTCCGCGGCAACGGCCCCGACCCCCACCCCCTCCTCCTGACCCACGGCTGGCCCGGCTCCGTGTTCGAGTTCCTCCACCTCATCGGGCCCCTCACCGACCCCGCCGCCCACGGCGGCGACCCCGCCGACGCCTTCGACGTCGTCATCCCCTCCATCCCCGGATTCGGCTGGAGCGGCAAGCCCGCCGAGCGCGGCTGGGGCCCCTCCCGCGTCGCCGATGCCCTCGACCACCTCATGACGGCCGAGCTCGGCTACGGGCGCTACGGCGCCCAGGGCGGCGACTGGGGCGCCATCATCAGCACGCGCCTGGGCGCGGCCCACGCCGGCAACCTCAGCGGAATCCACCTCAACATGGCTCTTGCCGGACCCCCCGACCCGCCCACCGAGGCGGACGAGGCTGGACTCGCCTCCCGTCGCGCGTTCCAGGCCCGGGAGACGGGCTACAGCAACGTCCAGAGCACCAAGCCCCAGTCCCTCGGCATCGCCCAGGCCGACTCGCCCGCCGGCATCGCCGCCTGGATAACGGAGAAATTCCGCACCTGGAGCGACTGCGACGGCGATATCGAGTCGCGCTACTCGAAGGACACCCTGCTCACCAACATCATGTTCTACTGGGCGCCCAACAGCATCGCGTCGGCCGCCCGCATCTACTACGAGGCCCGCGCCGAGGGCGTCGGCGGCCGCGTCCCCCCCACTGGGCGCATCGCCGTCCCCACGGGGTTCGCCGCCTTTCCCGGCGAGATCATCCAGGCGCCCCGCCACTGGGTCGAAGCCGCCTACAACCTCGTCCACTACTCGGAGATGCCCGCCGGCGGCCACTTCGCCGCCCTCGAGGAGCCCGACCACCTCCTCGCCGACATCCGCGCCTTCTTCCGCCAGGTGCGTTGAAGGCTGAAGGGACGAATCTTCACGAGCCATCCATTGCCCTGGTGAACAACCTGCGTTAGCATGGGGGCACTACCCCTATCGCTTCGCCGGTAGGGTCGAGACCGCCCGTTGTGGCGGTCTCTGTCTTTGCGGGGGCCGCCGGTTGATTACCAACGTCTACGTGGACGGCTTCAACCTGTACTACCGGGCCCTCAAGGATGGGCCCTTCAGGTGGCTCGATCTGCGAAGGCTGGCGGAGGCCCTCCTTCCCCGCGACGACATCCAGAGGATCTCGTATTTCACTGCTCGTCTCGATGCCCGCCCCGGAAACCCCAATCAGCCGCGGCGCCAGTTGGTGTACCTGCGGGCCCTGCAAACGCTGCCTGGCGTCGAGATCCACTTCGGCGCCTTCCGGTCGGGCATCAAGCGACGGCCGCTCGTCGAGCCTGTCCCTGGATTGCCTGCGTTCGTCCAGATCAGGGACTCGGAGGAGAAGGGATCGGACGTGAATCTGGCCACTCGCCTCCTGGTCGATGGCTTCAACGGTGAATACGAGCAGGCGGCTGTCATTTCCAACGACGCCGACTTCACCGGTGCGATGCGCTATGTGCGCGACCGTCTCGGGCTACGAGTCACGCTCATCAACCCCGACTCCAGGACCCCGAGCCCCACCCAGCTCGCTGAGTCTGCCACATACGTGAAGCGCCTCTGGAAGAGCCACCTGCGCCGGAGCCAACTGCCTGACACGCTAAGCGACGACGTGGGCGTGATAACCAAGCCAAGGGGCTGGTGATGCCCTCAGGGGTAGTTGGTCCCACCTGGGGCCCCGGTAGGCGACTGCCGCCCCATCGTTCCTCCCAGACTCCATAGCTCCCCCTCGGGCTATACTGCCCTGCGCGGATTTCGCCGCGGACTCCGCGAGCGAGAGCACGCCCTGAAGGACCACGGTTAGCGAAATGCCCAGCGAATCGAAACGGGAATGGCTCGAAGGGACGTACCGCAAGGCGGTCGAGCGCAATCCCGAGCGCGCCGAGTCGTTCCGCACGACCGGTGAGGTCGTCCTCGACCCCGTCTACACCCCCGAGGATGCACCCCCCAACGGCGACCTCGGCTTCCCCGGCGAGTACCCCTTCACCCGCGGCGTTCAGCCCACCATGTACCGCGGGCGCCTCTGGACCATGCGCCAGTACGCCGGCTTCGGCACCGCCGAAGAGTCCAACGAACGCTACCGCTACCTCCTCGACCAGGGCCAGACCGGCCTCTCCGTGGCCTTCGACCTCCCCACCCAGATCGGCTACGACTCCGACGACTCCATGGCCATGGGCGAGGTCGGCAAGGTGGGCGTCGCCATCGACTCGATCGACGACATGCGCACGCTGTTCCAGGAGATCCCCCTCGACCGCGTCACCACCTCCATGACCATCAACGGCACCGCCGCCGTCCTCCTCGGCCTCTACATCGCCGTGGGCAAGGAGCAGGGCGTGCCCCTCGACAAGCTCGGCGGCACCGTCCAGAACGACATCCTCAAGGAGTACATCACCCGCGGGACGTGGATCTATCCGCCCACGCCCAGCATGCGGCTCATCACCGACGTCTTTCAGTTCTGCTCCGAGAACGTGCCCCGCTGGAACACCATCTCCATCTCCGGCTACCACATGCGCGAGGCGGGCTGCACCGCCGCCCAGGAGATCGCCTTCACCCTCGCCAACGGCATCGCCTACGTCGATGCCGCCGTCTCCGCCGGCCTCGATGTCGACGCCTTCGCCGGGCGGCTCAGCTTCTTCTTCGCCTGCCACAACAACCTGCTGGAGGAGGTGTGCAAGTTCCGCGCCGCCCGCCGCCTGTGGGCCACGATCATGAAGGAGCGTTTCGAGGCCCAGAGCCCGCGCTCGATGATGATGCGTTTCCATACGCAGACCGGCGGCGCCACGCTCACTGCCCAGCAGCCCGAGAACAACATCGTGCGCACGACCCTCCAGGCCCTCGCCGCCGTCCTCGGCGGGACCCAGTCGCTGCACACCAACTCGATGGACGAAGCCCTCTCCCTGCCCACCGAGAAGGCCGTCCAGAT
>DAOUID010000230.1:0-6889 GCA_034428315.1 Dehalococcoidia bacterium | reverse complement strand
CCCGCCTCGACGACCTCGTCGCCGCCCGCGCCGCCGATGCCTTCAGGCGGCACGCCGCCGAAACCGTCTACGCCGGCGCCGAGGGCCTCTCCGAGCGAGTGCTCCCCGAGGCCACCAGCATCTACCTCGAGGTAGTTGAGTCGAAGCCCGTCTTCCTCGTCGTGGGAGCGGGCCACATCGGCCGCGCTCTCGCGAAGCTCGCCGACTTCCTCGATTTCCACGTCGCCGTCCTCGACGACCGCGAGGACTTCGCCGACCCGGAGCTCCTGCCCGAGGCCGACGAAGTGATCTGCGACGACTTCGAGGCCGCCCTGGACCGCTTCCCCATCAACGCCAATACCGCCATCGTCATGGTCACCCGGGGCCACAAGCAGGACGAGCTCTCCCTGCGCCGCTGCCTCGGCCGGGACGCGGGCTATGTCGGCATGATCGGCTCGAAGCGTCGCACCGGCGCCGTCCTCGAGCACCTCCGCGAGGAAGGCTTCGACCCCGACGAGCTCGCCAGGGTGCGCACCCCCATCGGCCTCACGATCGGCGCCGAGACCCCCGAGGAGATCGCCATCAGCATCATGGCCGAGGTCGTGATGCTCCGCCGCGGCGGCGATGGCGCCCCCATGTACCACCGCCGCGGCCCCCAGCGCCCTCCCCTCTCCGGCGGCCGCTAGCGTTCACGTCTCTCGCCGATTTCAACCAGTTGCGCGCCTTCTGTCCGCGCCAGGCGCTGGTCAAAGGTGTAGACGGGCGCCGCGCCCGCCCTCTCAGCGGCTGCTACGACCATGCGGTCCGAAAACCCCGGCCCTCCCTGGCTGTACAGGTAGGCGGCGCGGGCGACGTCATCCGCCGTCTCGACCACGAGGTTGTTGCTGGCGACTAGCTCGAGGAGGGCTTCCGCGACGGCTGTCCGTGGGAACCGGTACGAGCGCTCCAGTACCCAGGCAACCTCGATGGCTACCTCCCGGCATACGAAGCCCGGCTCCTCCGGTGTCAGGCCCTCCAGCAGAGCGCGCGCGGCCTCCGCCTGCTCGGCGTGGTCTCGCACCAGAAGGCGCACGAGGACGTTCGTGTCGAGCGCGATCACTCCTCGCTCGCGCCTTCCGCGATGGCCTGCTCCATCTCCTCAATGCTCACCGGAGGGCCGTCGTGCTGCAGCATCCCAAACAGGCGGTCCACCGGCCCCGCCTTGAGGATCCGGACCTGTCCGTCCTGGATGACGTACCGCACGCGATCCCCGGGCTTCACCGACAAGGCCTCGCGTACCGCCCGTGGCAGCGTCGTCTGACCCTTCGCCGTGATGCCGGACTCGATCATTGGGCGCTCCTGTCCTTACTTTAGCACAGGATGCATTACTTTCAGTCCAATCGCCTTACACCAGGCCTGCGCCCGTCTCCGCCCCCTAACCACCCCACCCGCTACGATAGGTCCGTGGACGGATTCGAAGTCTCGCCGGTCGAAGGGCTGCGGTCCCCCGTGGTCGTCATGGCCTTCACCGGTTGGAGCGACACCGGCACGGTCACCACCGATGCCGCCCGCCACCTGATCGAGGCCAGCAACGCCGAGCGTTTCATCAGCGTCGATCCCGAGGAGTACTTCGTCTTCACCGAGACGCGCCCCGAGGTGCGGCTCGTCGAAGGCGGCCTGCGCGAGATCACCTGGCCCACGAACGAAGCCTGGGCCGCCCGCCTCACGGACTCCCCCCACGACCTCGTCGCCGTCACGGGCACGGAGCCGAACCTGCGCTGGGAGCCCTTTGCCTCCCGCCTCGCCGGCGCGATCGCGGCCCTCCAGCCGTCGCTCGTCTGCACCCTCGTCGCCCGTCCCGCGGCCACTCCCCACACCCGTCCCATCCCCGTTAGTGGCAGCGCCGCCGATGCCGCCCTCCAGCGCCGCTTCGGGCTCGGCCCGTCCCGCTACCAGGGCCCCACGGGAATCATCGGCGTCCTCCACGACGCCATGCGCAAGCACGGCCTGCCCCTCGTCAGCGTTGCCGCCTCCGTGCCCCACTACCTCAGCGTCGACGAGAACCCGCCGGCAACGCTCGCGCTGCTCCGAGCCCTTGAGCCGATGATCGGGTACGTGCCCGGTCTCGACGAGCTTCAGCGCGACTGCGCGTCCTTCCTTGAGCGAGTGGAAGAGGCCTCCAGCGGCGACGACCAGATCGTGCAGTACGTGCGCGCCCTCGAGGAGCAGTACCAGGAGGGCGACGCCGCGTTCATCGAGCCGGACACCGAGCTCTCGGCCGACGACGTCCTCCGCGACGTCGAGGATCTGCTTCGCGGCAACGGCTCCTGAGGCGCGTCAGGGCGCGTCGTTCAACTCGAATCGCGAGAGCCGCACCACCGCCAGCCCCGCCGCCACCGCCGTCACCACCACCACCAGGATCACCGAGTAGGTCAGCCCCAGGTCGGCATCGAACACCCACGGGTTCGTGTCTGCCGCCGCCTCCGCGATGGACGCCGTGAACTCGCGGATGCTGAAGCGCTGCACCCCCGGCGCGAAGTTCGTGATCACCGCCTCCCAGATGAAGGCGTAGGCCAGCCCCACGAACAGCGCCCGCGAGGTCACCAGGCTCAGCAGCACGAAGACCGACGAGTACGCCATCGAGCCCACGGCGATCGCGATCACGAAACCGCCCACGATGCGCGTGTCCCCCTCCCCCGCCAGCGTCAACAGCCCGCCGACCACCGCGCTCGCCAGCACCAGCACCGCGGTCGCCCCCCACGCCGCCAGCAGCTTCCCCGCCACGATGCGCCAGCGTTCCGCCGGCTTCGAGAGCAGGTAGACGATCGTGCCGTCCTCGATCTCGCTGCCCAGCGCGGCCGTGGCCAGGACGAGTGCCGTCAGGGGCAGCAGGATGTTGATGACGAGCGCATTGAGCACGATCTTTGCCGCGAACTCGGCCGCCGACGCATCCGCCTCGGCCGCCGTCCGGAAGATGATCGCGGCCAGCACCGGCAGCAGTCCGCCGGCCGCCAGGAACAGGGTTCGCTTCTGCCCCAGCAGCTGTCGCAGCGTCAGCGTCAGGACGAGCCCTGTCATCGGCTCACCAGGTACTCGAAGACGCTCTCCAGCGACTCATCCTCCGGGCGCACCTCGAAGAGGGAGACGTCCGCTGTCTGCGCCACCCTCGGCGCCAGCGAGATGAAGGTCCCAAGCTCGTTCGTCCGCACCACGATCTTCCCGTCCGTCAGCTCGACCCCGAACACGCTCTCCTCGCCCATGAGCTCTCGCGCCAGCCTCCGGTTGTCGCTCGCCCTGATCGTGATCGTGTGCGGCCGGTCGGTCATCAGCTTGCGGATGGCGCGGAAGTCCCCCGCAGCCGCCAGCCGCCCCGCCACCACCACGAGCACGTTGTCCCCCAGCCGCTCCACCTCCTCCAGGATGTGCGACGAAAACAGGATCGTTCGTCCCTGCTCCGCCATGCGGCCCAGCAGCTCCATCATCTGCAGCCGCTGGCGGGGGTCCATGCCGTTGAACGGCTCATCCAGGAGGAGCACGTCCGGGTCGTGCACCAGCGCGGCCGCGATCTTGATGCGCTGCTTCATCCCCTTCGAGTACCCGCCCGTGGCCCGATCCGCCTCGCCCACCATCTCCACCATGTGGAGCGCCCGCAGTGTCGCCTCGTCGGCGTCCGGGAGTCCGTGCATATGCGCGCTCATGCGCACGAACTGGTAGCCCGTCTGGAACTCGTAGACCGCTTCGCGCTCCGGCACGAGCGCGACGCGCCGGTAGATGTCGGGCATCCCGAAGGCGGGCGCCCCCAGCACCCGCACGTCCCCGGCCGACGGCTTCAGGAAGCCCGCGATCATGTTCAGCAGCGTCGTCTTCCCCGCCCCGTTCGGCCCCAGCAGCCCCGTGATGCCCGCTCCCAGGGCGAAGGAGATGCCGTTCACCGCCACCACGTTCCCGTACCAGCGCGAGACATCGAGCACTTCCACCGCCGCTTCGGGGTTCGACCCCTCCGCCGCGCTCACAGGCTCCTCCGTCCGTAGTGCCGGAGCAGCAGCCCGATCGCGAGGGCCGTCACCGCCAGCGCGAAGAAGAAGTACCAGCCCCCGGCGAAGTTCGCCGTCGTCAGCGTGTCCCCCTCGCCGAAGTTGGGGGCCGAGTCGAAGAACCAGTAGGTGAACCCGTCGATGACGAAGAACGGGTTCAGGAAGACGCCCAGCCGCCCGACGATGTTCTCTACCGTCCCGACGAGGATCAGGGAGATGATGGGCAGGAAGAGGAACGGCGCGATGACGCCTATGGTCGCGAACGCCCGCCGGGGCGTCTGCGCCGAGATCACCATGCCGATCGCGGCAAAGAACAGGGAGATGAGGAGACTGCTGCCAATGATCGGCCCGATCTGCCCCCACTCGTCCTGGAAGTAGCCGCCGAAGCTGTCGACCACCAGCGCGTTCCCCAGGAACAGGATCGCCTGCGGCAGCAGCGTCAGCGCCAGCAGCGCCGTGGCCATCGAGGCGTAGCGCGCCAGCGCGTAGTCCTCGCGGCTCAGCGCCCGTGAGAAGTAGAGGGGCAGCGTCGCATGCCGCTGGTCCCTCCCCAAGAGCTCCGGCGCGACCGCTGCCACGAACAGCATCAGGGCGGACGGTGGGAAGAAGAAGACCGAGCTGAAGTAGTCCTCCGCGCGGATGGCGTCGGAGATGTCGAGGTCGACGAAGGCCGCGGCCATCAGGTACCCGATGGCCGGCAGGGCGGCCACGACCCCCAGCCCCATGGGGAAGATCTTGCTGCGCGTGCGCCGCCCCAGCCCGAACGCCGCCCGCAACCCGTGGACGTAGAGCGAGAGCACCGCCTCCCGCCGTCCCAGCCGCCGCCCCTCGTAGCGCCGGTAGCCGAGGTCGTAGATGCTCCCCGCCGCCCGCTCAGACACCCCCGGCCACCCCCTCCGATGCGTCGGGCCGGAAGATGTCCTCCAGCGATTGCCGGCGCTGCTCCAGCCGCACCAGCCCCATCTCCAACTCCACGAGGCAATCCCGGATCGCGTCGTAGGGGTCGTCGCCGTTCAGCCCCACGTGCGCGAGGAAGCCCTCGCCCCGCGCCTCGAAACCCCGTTCCGTCAGCGCTTCCGCCAGCGCCGCCGCATCGCCCTCCACCTCCACCTCCAGCGACCCCAACCCCGCGGTGAACTCGGCTACCGCCCCCTGCCGCACCAGCCGTCCCCCGTCGATCACGACCAGCGAGTCGCATACCCGCTCGATCTCCCCCAGCAGGTGCGAGGACATCAGCACGGCGATGCCGAACTCCCGCCCCGTGCGCCGCACGAGGTCCAGCATCTCCTCGCGGCCTGCCGGGTCGAGCCCGTTCGTGGGCTCGTCGAGGAAGATCAGCCGGGGGTCGTGGACCAGCGCCTGCGCGAGCTTCACGCGCTGCTTCATGCCCGTCGAGTACCCGCCCATGTCGCGGTACCGCTCCTCGAACAGGCCCACGTGCCGCAGCGTTTCCGCCGTCCGTTCGCGCGCGGCCGTGCGCGGCAGTCCGCTCACTTCCGCCAGGTGCGCCACGAACTCCGTCGCCGAGAGGTCGGGCGGCAGGCAGTCATGCTCGGGCATGTAGCCCACGCGCCCTCGGATCTCCCGTCCCTCGCTGGCGACGTCCATGTCCAGCACGCGGGCCCTGCCGCGCGTCGCCGGCAGCAGCCCCAGGAGAATCTTGATCAGCGTGCTCTTGCCCGCCCCGTTCGCCCCGACGAGCCCGATCACCCCCGGCTCGACGCTGATGTCGAGCGCGTTCAGGGCAGTCACGCCCGGGTACTGCTTGGTCAGGGCGTACGTCTCGATGAGGGGCACGACCGCTATCGTATCCCCTCGCAACGATCGCGTCCCCGCAGGCTGTTCATGCTCCCGTAAGCGCCACGGGCAGCGAGTTGTAGCCCAGCACCACGCCCGTGCCCGACTGCCGCACCGGCGGCGAGGCCGGCTCGATCGCGGCGAACCGATCCAGCCACGTGTTCAGCGTGATGCGCGCTTCCGCCCGCGCCAGCGGCGAACCGAGGCAGTAGTGCGTCCCGTGCCCGAATCCCATGTGCGCGTGCAGGTCGCGCTCAAGCACGAACTCGTCGGGCTCGTCCCACTCCTCCGGATCGCGGTTGGCCGCCCCGTAAAAGACCCCCACCCGCTCGTCCGCCGGGATGGTCACGCCGTTCTTCTCCACATCCCGCGTCGTGACGCGGAAGAGCACCTGCACGGGGCTCTCGTAGCGCAGCATCTCCTCGATCAGCTGGGGGATGAGCGAGCGGTCCTCGCGCAATCGCGCCCACAGGTCGGGCCGCGTCGAGAGGAAGGCGATCGTGTTGCCCATCAGGTTCGTCGTCGTCTCGTTCCCCGCGATGAGCAGCAGCATGCAGAAGCCGAGCACCTCCCAGTCCTCCAGCGCCTCGCCCTCGATCTCCGCTTCCACCAGCGCCGTGATGAGGTCCTCGGCCCCGTGCTCCCGTCGCGCCGCCGCCATCCGCCCGAAGTAGGCCATCATCTCCTGTGTGGCCCGCTTCCGGTCCTCCATCGTGGGGGCGTGGATGCCCAGGGAGATGTCTGTCCACTCCTTGAATGTCTGGTACTCCTCCCGGGGAATCCCGAGCAATTCCGCGATTGCCATCACGGGGAGCGGCATCGTGTAGTTCTCCACCACCTCGAACTCGCCCTCGCCAACATCCTTCAGCAGTTCGGTCACCACCGATTCCAGCCACGGCTCCAACTCGCGGATGCGGCGCGGTGTGAATGCCTTGTTCACCAGCCGCCGGAAGCGCGTGTGCCGTGGCGGATCGTCGTTCAGAAGCACCAGCCGCATCCCGCTTTCCGATGTCTGCCGCGTCTGCCGTTGCGAGGAGAACGTCGCGTGGTCCTGGAGCGCGCCGTACACATCCTCGTAGCGCAACAGGGCCCACAGCCCC
>DAOUID010000229.1:0-3355 GCA_034428315.1 Dehalococcoidia bacterium | reverse complement strand
TAGTGGGGCTCGTGGACCGTTTCGATGCGGTAGCCGTGTTCCTCGAACCAGCGCGTGAAGCGCGCCTCCTCCAGCTGCCGCTCGGGGAAGCGAAAGTTGGCGGGGATGAAGCGCTCCCCCACCACGATCCCCGCGTTTGCGGTGAAGGTCATGTCGGGCGTGTCCGCCCCCTGCTCCACCAGCTCGACATCCACCCCGAGCGTCCTCAGCGTCTCGTACAGCCCTCGCCACTGCGCGTTGGCTCGCTCCGTGCGAACAGCGTTGGCCCGGCGCATCCACGGGTTGATTTCGTACTCGATGCGGTAGTGCGTCGGTTCGCACATCAAGACCCTGCGCGTCACGCGCCAAGTCGAGGTCAGCCTGCCTACCCCGCGACCCGCGTATCATCCCCCGCCGACGGAGACACAGATGAAGCTTCCCTGGCGGCTCAAGTTCGGCCTCTTCATGGCCCCCTACCACCCCGTGCGCGACAACATGAACCTCACCATCCGTCGCGACATCGGCACTATCCAGTGGCTCGACGAGCTCGGCTACGACGAGGTTTTCATCGGCGAGCACCACTCCGGGGGCTGGGAGCCCATCTCCAGCCCCGAGGTCTTCATCGCCCACGTCGCCCAGGAGACGGAGTCCATCAAGCTCGGCACCGGCGTCCTCTCCCTCGGCTACCACCACCCCTACATGATCGCCGAGCGCATCCTCCTCCTTGACCAGCTCACGCGTGGGCGGGTCATGCTCGGCCTTGGCCCCGGCGCCACCGCCCCCGATACCCCCCAGCTCGGCCTCCACCCCACCCAGCTCCGCCCCCGCCTCGACGAGGGCCTCGGCGTCATCCTGCGCCTCCTCGACGGCGAGGAGGTCACCCACGAGAGCCCCGGCTGGTTCGCCCTCAAGAACGCCGCCTGCCAGCTCCAGCCCTACCACGAGGAGGGCATCCCCGTTTTCGTCACCGCCACCTCCTCTCCCGGCAGCGCCCGCGTCGCCGGGAAGCACGGCGTCGGCATCCTTTCCGGCGCCTCGTTCAAGCCCCTCGGCCCGGGTCTCAAGAGCATCTGGGACACCGCCTCCGATGCCGCCGCCGAGCACGGCCACACGCTCGACCGCCGCGACTACCGCGTCATGACGCGCATCTACGTGGCCGAGAGCCGCGAGCAAGCCTGCCGCGACATCAGCGTGGGCCTCCACGAGTTCGACTTCGAGTACTTCTCCGGCACCCTCGGACGTCCCGCTCCCTCCTATGACGGCCGCCCCGAGGACTACGCCGACTGGTGCGTCGACAACGGTGGAGCCCTCTTCGGCACGCCCGAGGAGGTCACCGCCGGGCTGAAGAACATCTGGGAATCGAGTAACGGCGGCTTCGGCGGCATCCTCCTCATGGGCAACGAGTTCGCCCCGCCCGAGCGCATGCGTAACCACTACGAGCTGCTCGCCCGCTACGTCATGCCCCATTTCAACGGCGTCCTCGAACGCCCCATGCGTTCCCACGCCCGCGCCGTGAACGAGCGCGTCGCCAACAACCAGGGCGAGGCCGAAGCCATCGCCGAGGCCATCCGCGCCGCCGGCGGCGAGGTCCCCGACGTCATCCTCGGCGCGCCCATCAAGAAGTAGCGACACCGGGCCCGTTTGTAGGCTGCGGCTACTTGGACGGCGCTTCCTCGCCCGACCCAGTGCCGGCCTCGGCGCCCAGCCAGTTCACCAGGTCCTCAAGAGATTCCCCGGGTGGCGTTCCGGTGGCCGTGTAACCGTGGTAGATGTCGGAGAGCGCCCGTCCCACGGCTCCCGCGAACGCCGCCGGCACCTCCCGCGTCCGCGCCCGGGCAAGAGCAGCCTGCCGAATAAACTCCCCGACGGACACCTCTGCAGCCTGTGCCGCTCGGCGAACCTCCCACAGCTCATCTCCAGGGAATCGCACGGAGAACACTGCCGATTTCGTCTTACGTGGAGGGTGGCGACCTGCCTCAATGTCCGCCATAGAATGCCTTCCTTCTGGGCTTGAGCCTTCTCCTGGCCTGTTGGGGGCTCGGCGTTGATGGGCTGCCAGACCCCTTCGACGCCAGTTCGCACGACACTGACCGCCCAGGGGGTTCCACTCTTGCCACGCCCAACGAGGATGTACTCTCCACTCCGTGCCCTGCTGTTGCGCAACCAAACGAAGTCGTCTTCATCGAGAATGGCGTCTATCTCTTCGGGGTCTACCCGTTGTGCGATCTTGTCCATGTTTCCGTCGTCCCACTCAAACTCGGTGAACTCGGGCTCTGGCACTGTAGTATGAATGTAGTACACCGCATGGCGTCGAATCAACCTCCCGTGTCCCGTTGGCGCTGCCCCGACTGCTCCCGCGAGTTCGGCCGCACGCGCCAACAGCACGACTGCGCCCCCGGCCTCACCATCGAGGAGTACTTCGCCACGGGGCCGCCCCACGAACGGCCCGTCTTCGATGCCGTCCACACCCACCTTGCCCGGTACGACGACCTCTACGTCGAACCCCTCGCCGTCGGCATCTTCTTCAAGCGAAGGCGCACCTTCGCGCAGCTCCGGCCCATGCGGCGCTGGGTCCAGCTCAGCATGTTGCTGCCCCGCAAGGTCGACGACGACCGAATCTCCCGCAAGGTCATCGACACCGGCAGCAGCTTCTACCATGTCCTCAACATCAAGGACCCCGAGCAGATCGACGACGTCGTGCGCGGCTGGCTCGATGAGGCCTACCTCAGCGACTCCTGACGGGGTTCGCGCTAGGTCGACCCCGACCCAAGTTCGCCGCCGTTCCACTCCTCCCAGAGCTTCACGATCTCCGTGACCCCGGCCGTGTCCCCAAGCAGTTCCGCTGCGTCCCGCCACAGGTCGCGCGTGCGGGCCAGGATGGGCGCCTCCATCTCCAGCCCCTCCGCCAGGCCCCCCGCGATGCCGACGTCCTTCGCCATCAGCGCGATGGTGAACCCGGCGCTGAAGTCCCGGCTCAGGATCTCCTCCGCGATCTTCCCTTGGGTCGCGGCGCTCCGGCCCGACGACGCGTTGAGCACGTCGACCATCTTCGCCGGCTCCAGCCCCATGCGATCCCCTACGATGAGCGCCTCGCACGCCGACGACAGCGCGGCGGCGGAGCAGTAGTTGTTGAGCGCCTTCATGGCGTGGCCCGTCCCCGAGCCCCCCATCTCGTAGATGACGCGGCCCAGGTGCTCAAGCACCGGGCGGCAGCGCGCGACCTCGGCCGCGTCGCCCCCCACCATGATCGCGAGCGACCCGCCTCGCGCCCCGGCAACCCCGCCCGAGACGGGCGCGTCCACCACCGCCACCCCGCGCGGCGCCAGATCCTCCGCGAGCTGCCGCGTTCCCAGCGGCGCCGAGCTGCTCATGTCGA
>DAOUID010000228.1:0-4920 GCA_034428315.1 Dehalococcoidia bacterium | reverse complement strand
GCCGCCGACGTGATGACGCACTTCCCCAACCAGACCTTCAACACCGTGATTCCGCGCGCCGTCAGCATTGCCGAGGCGCCGAGTTACGGGCAGTCGATCTTTCGGTACAGCCCGGGAAGCCGTGCCGCCACCGCCTACCGGCGCCTGGCGAACGAGCTCACGGAGCGCGTGGGGGTGAGCGCATGACGCAGCCACGACGAGGACTCGGACGGGGGCTCGATGCCCTCCTGCCCGGCGGCGCTGAAGAGGCGGCCCCTCCCGGCCGGACGCTGCAGGAAATCGATATCGACCTGATAGCGCCCAACCCGGAGCAGCCGCGCACCAACTTCCCGCCCGAGCAGCTTCGCGAGCTGGCGGAGTCGATCCGCGAGCACGGCGTCCTCCAGCCGCTGGTGGTGAGCCTGGAGGAGGAGGGCGGCTACCGGCTCATCGCCGGCGAGCGCCGCCTGCAGGCCGCCCGCCTGGCCGACCTGCCGACCGTGCCCGTCGTCGTGCGCGAGGTGGACGGCTCGGAGCTGCTGGAGCTGGCCCTGGTCGAGAATATCCAGCGCGCCGACCTGAACCCGATCGAGGAGGCGCTGGCCTACCGCCGCCTGCTCAGCGAGTACGGGCTCACGCAGGAGGAGGTCGCGAAGCGGGTGGGGCGCAGCCGCGCCGCCGTCGCGAACGCCACCCGCCTGCTCCAGCTGGAGTCGGAGATCCGCCGCAGCCTGGTGGCCGGCGAGATCCGCGAGGGTCACGCCCGCGCCCTGCTGGGCATGCCCGAGGGCCCCGGACGTCTCGAGGTCTGGCGAGAGGCCGTGCGCCGCGGCCTCAGCGTGCGCGAGACCGAGGCGGCCGTGCGCCGCGCCCTGTCGCCGCGGGCGGCGCGTCCCCCCACCGCGTCCGCCTCGGCCCCGCCGGGCACTCCCATGCGCGACCTCGAGACGAACCTGCGGCGCGCCCTCGGCACACGCGTGACCGTCTCCGCGCATCGTGCGGGAGGCGCCCGCATCGTTGTCGATACCTACAGCGACGAGGAGCTCGAGGCCGTCACCAACCGGCTGCTGTCGCTCTAGGCGAGGCTCGAACCCGGCCTTTACTTGCGTCGCGTGCGTGAGCGGTAAGGTGATCGCATGCAGCAGCTTGCGAGACGGCCTGAGGTAGCGCCGGTTCGGGGAGGCGCGTGATGGGCGCGGAGGAGCGTCTGCGAGAGCTGGGCATCGAGCTGCCGGAGCCGGCCACACCGGCCGGGTCCTACGTGCCCGCTCGTCTCCATGGCGACCTGCTCGCGGTCTCCGGACAGCTGCCGCTCACGCCCGGTGAGCCCCTCCGCACCGGCCGCTGCGGCGAGGATGTCACGGCGGAGGAGGGCTACGCCCTCGCCCGCCAGTGCGCCCTCAACGGGCTTGCCGCCGCCCGCGCCGCACTGGGGTCGCTGGACCGGGTTGCCGGCGTCGTGCGCGTTGGCGGCTATGTCGCCGCGCCGCCGGACTTCACCCAGCACCCGGCGGTCATCAACGGCGCCTCGGAGCTGCTCGTCGAGGTGTTCGGCGAGGCCGGGCGCCATGCCCGCGCGGCCGTTGGCATGGCCTCGCTGCCCCTAGGCGCTCCCGTCGAGGTTGAGTTCCTGTTCGAGATCACTATGGAGGGCGGCTAGGCAGAAGGAAGGCGCATAGAGATGGATGTGCAGAATAGAAACCGTCCCGTACACCCCGGAGAGCTCCTCGCCCGCCGGCTGGATGATCTTGACCTGACCATCAAGGCCTGCGCCCGCGACCTGGCTGTCCCGGTGAGCAGGCTTTCGGCGATCCTCAAGGGCCGCGGCCGCATCAATGCCGACACGGCCCTGCGCCTCGCGCGGTACTTCGGCACGACACCCGAGTTCTGGGTGTACCTCCAGCAGACGTTCGAGCTCCGCGTGGCCGAGCTGGAAGCCGGTGAGGAGATCAAGGCCCAGGTCCAGCCGCGAGCCTGCCTCGACCCGTCGCGCTAGCCTGGGACCGTGCCGGGGGCTAGACTTGCTTGTGTGCCGCAAGCGAACTGGGCAAGCACCTGCAGTAACCACGGACCAGGCTTGCTTACGTGTTACGTAAGACGTAATATTGAGTGTGGTCGGTGATCGAGGGGTTTGGCGACCGAAGGACGGAGGCGTTCTTCGCCGGGTACGAGGTTCCCGCCTTTCGGGCGTTCTCCAGGCAGGCGGTCCGCAGGATGACGATTCTTGATCATGCCTCGAGCTTGCAAGAGCTGAGGGCGCTACGAGGGAACAGGCTGGAAGCGCTGTCCGGCGACCGCGCTGGCCAGTACAGCATTCGCATCAACCGGCAATGGCGCATCTGTTTCCGCTGGGGTGACGACGGCCCGTACGACGTACAAATCGTGGACTATCACTGAGGGGGCCAACATGCCTGTCCGAAGCGGAATGGCGCCGGTTCATCCGGGCGAGATACTGGCGGACGAACTTGAAGAACTCAGCCTGACCGCCAATGCCCTCGCCGGGCATCTGGCCGTTCCTACGAATCGCATCACGGCGATCCTAAACGGGCAACGCGGTGTCACCGCTGACACGGCCCTGCGTCTGGCTCGCTATTTCGGCACAACGCCGGAGTTCTGGTTGAGCCTCCAGCAGACCTACGAATTGCGCGTCGCCCAGATCGAGTCGGGAGACCTGATAGAGGCTCAGGTCAGTCCCAGGAATTAGCGTCGCGACGCTCCCGCAAGAGTGCTTTCGCGGGCCCTCGCTCCTGCTTGCGCCCCTTGCATCGGCGCAGGGTAAGGTGGATTGAAGGGAGGAAACGGAGGCAGGAGGTTCGCCGATGAAGGTCGCGATTACGGGAAGCACGGGGCTGCTGGGGGGTGCGCTTGCCAGCGCCCTCGAGGGGCGCGGCGACGAGGTGGTGCGCATCGCCCGGGGACGCGCCGGCGCTGAAGGCGTCGACTGGGCCCCGGATGAGGGTTGGGTGCGGGAGGGCGTCTTCGATGGCTGTGACGCCGTCCTCCACCTGAGCGGCGCTTCCGTCGGGGAAGGCCGCTGGACGGACGCCCGCAAGGCGGAGCTGCGCTCCAGTCGCATCGAGACCACGCGCGTGCTCGTTGAGCACCTTGCGGCCCTCGACCCGAAGCCCGGACGGCTCGTGGTCGCCTCCGCGGTCGGGTTCTACGGCGACCGCGGCGACGAGCTCCTCACGGAGGAGTCGCTACGGGGCGAAGGCTTCCTCGCGGACATGACCGTGGACTGGGAGGCGGAGTCGGGGGCGGCCAATGCCGCCGGCATCCCCACGGCGATGGCCCGCTACGGCGTCGTCTTCGCCAACGACGCGCCCGCCTTCAAGCGGCTCACGCTGCCCTTCCGCTTCGGCGCCGGCGGCCGGCTGGGGAGCGGGCGGCAGTACATGCCCTGGATCACGCTCGACGATGCCGTGGCCGCCACCATTCACCTGCTCGACGGCGAGCTGACCGGTCCCGTGAACGTGGTCGCGCCGGTGGCCACGACCAACGCCGACCTGACGCGAGCGCTCGGGCGCGTGATGCGCCGCCCCGCGTTCATGATGGTGCCCCGCTTCGCCATGCGGCTCGCCCTGGGCGAGCTCGCCGACGCCCTGCTCTTCGCCAGCAACCGCGTCGCGCCGGAGCGGCTGGCGGCCGACGGTTTCGAGTTCTCGCAGCCCGAGGTCGAGGGGGCGCTGCGCTCGCTCCTGCGGAGCTAGGCGCGATGGCGATCCACCGCATGGCCGCGAGGCAGGTCGTGCCCGTCTCGCTCGACGAGGCCTGGGCGTTCTTCTCCAACCCGCGCAACCTGCCCGTCATCACGCCGCCATGGCTCGCGCTCGAGGTCACCTCGGACCCGCCGGCGGAGATGTATCCCGGCCTCATCATCACCTACAACGTGCGGCCCTTCCTCGGCGTCCCCCTGCCCTGGGCGACGGAGATCACGCACGTCGAGGACCGCGTGCGCTTTGTCGACGACCAGCGCATCGGCCCCTACAGCCTCTGGCACCACCAGCACGACTTCCGCGAGGTGGAGGGTGGCACCGAGGTGCGCGACACGGTCCACTACGCCACCCCCTTCGGCCCCCTCGGCGACATCGTCGTGCAGCTGGCGGTCCGCCCGCGCGTACGGTCGATCTTCGAGTACCGCCGGGAGGTTCTGCGGGAGCGCTTCGGCCCGGCCCCGCGCTAGCCCTTAGCGCACGTCCCGGGCGATAAGGTCCTCGACCGTCTCGCGGCGCTGGAGCAGGCGCGCCTCGCCGTCGCGGACGGCGACGACGGGCGGGCGCAGGGCCATGTTGTAGTTGCTCGACATCGCGAGGTTGTAGCCCCCGCTCGCGGGCAGGGCCACGAGCTCGCCCGCCTCGAGGCGCGGCAGCTCGGCGTCGCGCACGAGGATGTCGCCGCTCTCGCAGTACTTCCCCGCGACCGTGACGGTCTCCACGGGCTCGTCGAGGGGCCGGTCGACGGGCACGGCCTCGTAGCCGGAGCCGTACATCGCCGGGCGGATGTTGTCGGCCATGCCTCCGTCGACGGAGACGTAGGTGCGCACGCCCGGGATCTCCTTGCGCGCGCCGACCGTGTAGACGGCCACCATCGCCCGGCCGATGAGCGACCGCCCGGGCTCGATGTGCAGGGACGGCTGCTCCAGCCGGTGTTCGGCAAGGGCGCGCTCCATCGAGCGGGCCACGCGCTCGGCGTACGCGGCGATGGCGGGGGCGTGCTGCTCGCGCGTGTAGGCGAGGGCGAAGCCGCCGCCGGGGCTGTACTCGTCGAAGCTGAAGCCGTGGGTGTCGCCCATCTGGGCGGCGAAGGCGCACATCACGTCGCTCGCCTGCTCGTACGGGTCGATCTCGAAGATGGGCGAGCCCAGGTGCACGTGCAGGCCGCGCAGGTCGATGTTGGCGGCGGCCATGGCCGCGGCCACGGCCCGCTCGGCGTCGCCGTTGG
>DAOUID010000227.1:0-3603 GCA_034428315.1 Dehalococcoidia bacterium | reverse complement strand
GGCCCCAGCCCCGAGCACACGAGCGCGTCCCAGTCGTCGAAGATCTTGTCGCACAGCGCGCGGTCCATGCGCCGCACCACCAGCCCGTTGATCTCCGAGTTGATGTGCGTGCACCACCCCACCGACCCATCGATCGACGACACCAGCTCAACGTTCTCGATCTGCTCGCGCGCGGACACGTCCTCCCCGCCCAGCTCCTTCGGCAGCGCGTACCGGTAGAGGCCGTTGGCGGCCATCTCCTTGGCCGCCCACGGGGGCAGGTGACGCAGCTCCTGCGCCTCGTCCCCCGCCGCCCGCAGCATCTCGCGCATGCTCTCGATGCGCTCGAGCATCGGCGTCTGCTTGATCTCGTTCTGCCGTTCGATGATTTCGGGGCGCACCATGCCGCCACCTCCGGTCCGTGAGTGCCGCGCGATGATACCGGAGCAGTGGGAGGGCGGTGGAGCTAGGTCGGTAGCAGGGAAACGGTGCCGCGACTCGCGTTCAGGTCGAGCCGAAAGTGCCGGAGCACATCCCACCCCAGCAGGGACGGTAGTCCCTCGGAGGCCAGCTCTCCGAGTTCGATCGTCTCGGCGATCGTCTCCGTCACCCCGTCTTCGTGCGCGAAGTCGAAGGCCGCGTCCATCAGGCGGCTGAGCGCGACCCCCGCCACGCCCCGTCGCCGAACGGTCTCTTCGGGTGGCCATCCAGCGGGATCCAGTCCACGCATCGCCAGATTGAGGCGTGTCCTGGCGTCCTTCGCGTGGACAATGCTCGTGGCGGAGCCGGTGTCAATCAGGAACGGCACTGGCTGAGGGGGTCTGCCCGCGACTGTCACGCTCGCCCACACGAACGGGCAGCCCCACTTGGCGCTGAAGTAGCCGGAGATCACAGGCGCCAGCGTCTGCCGTCCGTAATGAACTCCGTGTCGATGTCCTTGCCGAAGACCAACCCCTTCGCCTCCATCGCAGCACTGAGGTCGCGGAGGCAGTGGAACGAGGCGATCACCTCTCGTTCCTTGTTGATAACTACGTACTGCTCGGGGTAGCTCTCGAGCAACTCCTCGTGGTGCTCTTCCCACCACCGCCACGTGGCCATCGCTTCTTCGCGCTCCCGCATATCCTCAGACACGTCCCGCGTGACCACGTGAGCCTCCTCCTTCGCCAACCGCCAACAGTTGCGGGATGACATCCAACCTACACGCCCGCGGCAGCGTATTCAACACCGGCCGCAGCTAGGGTGACGGCAGCCCACGAAACTCCACCCCGACCTCCCCTCCGAAGCGTTCCCGCATGACCGCGAACGCCTCCTCCGACCGGTCCGCCAGCACGAAGCGGCGCCCCAGTTCCAGCGCCGCCGCCCCTGTCGTCCCGCTCCCAGCCACCAGGTCCACCACCAGCCCCCCCGGCGGCGACGACGCGCTCACGATGCGCTTCAGCACACCCAGCGGCTTCTGCGTCGGGTAGCCCGTCTTCTCCTTGCCCGTGGGGCTCACGATCGTGTGCCACCACGTGTCCGTCGGCAGCTTCCCCCGCGCCGCTTTCTCCGCCCCCACCAGCCCCGGCGCCATGTAGGGGATGCGCTCCACCTCCTCCGTGTTGAACAGGTTCCGCTCGGGGTCCTTCGCGTAGAAGAGGATCGTGTCGTGCTTTGCCGGCCAGCGCTTCTTCGGACGCCCCCCGTAGTCGTACGCCCAGATGATCTCGTTGACGAAGCACTCCCGCCCGAAGATCTGGTCGAGCAGCACCTTCGCGTAGTGAGCCTCGCGGTAGTCGAGGTGCAGGTAGAGCGAGCCGCTCGCCTTCAGCAGCCGCCTCGACTCCACCAGGAACGGCTCAAGGAACCCGAGGTAGTCGTCGAACGTGTCGTCGAACGACCGCGATCCCAGGCGGACGGTCTCGTACCGTCTCCCCCCGAACCCCGTGCGGTCGCCTTCACCCTCCCCGACCCGTTTCGCCCGGGTCCGCTCCCGCTCCTGCCGCTTCCCCGTGTTGAAGGGCGGGTCGAGGTAGACCAGGTCTACCGACTCGTCCGCCAGCCCCCGCGCCACCTCCACCCCGTCGGCGCAGTACACGATGCCGCGCGGGGCCCTCATGGAGGCATCGTACCTACTGCTGTCCCTCTTGGTTGAGTGTGTAGCGAACTGCGGCCTTGACGTCGTCTTCGGCAAGTCGGGAGGCCAATGCCCCGTCTTGCAACCGGCGCAGTAGGTGGGAGCTCATTGGTGCTCCAAGCCGAAGTTGTCGCCGCTCCTTAGCTTCGTCGAGGGGCTGGACGGGGCCAAGCGTTGCCCGGACGTAGTGCGCGCATGAAGGCCGCGTGGGGTAAGGGTGCTCTCCAGGCTGGACTACTATGCAGTGGTCGCCGCAGCGAGGTGACCTACCGTGGGATGTCAGGTTGACGAGGGCAACCGTCCCGTTACTCGTCGGGGCGCTGAGGACGATCCAAAGGTGGTTGCCGAAGTCGTAGCCGAAGAATGTCTCGCCAGGGTTCATCGAAGGCTGGCGTACAGATTGTCGAGGGAGCGAACACCAGCAATGGCATCCTCAACGTCCTCTATCCCCTCTTCCGTGTAGCCAGCATCTTTGAGAATCACCCGGGGATCGATGTCAAGCGACGAGCCCTCGGGATCGACCCATTCGGGCAAGTCGTGTGTGAGGTCAACAAGATCCCACTTGTCCATTTGGCCGAACTCAACGAAGACCGCGTCGAGTACCTCTCGATCGTAGTCGGACAGTCTGCCCTCATCGTGAGGGCCGATCGCCATGACGACGTAGTTGGAAGGGAGCGAAATGTGCCTGCGCCACGGTGAAGCTTCGTCGCGGCTCTCCCATGTGATCAGGTCGAGAATCCGGCTGAGGACCGGCCCCTTTGGCATGGACACGAGCCGGTCTCCCGTGATGGGGTAACCGGTTTCTACCAACGATCTGCGATCGGCCAGGTAGAGAAGCTTGATGAGCTTGACATACGGCATTGGCTCGCCGTGGCGGCGAAGTAGGTACGCTGCCGCCTGCGCCGCCTTTTGTTCGTCAAACACGAACTCCATGCTGCCCCTCCTCTCCTAGACTGTAGACCCTTGGTCAATACGGGATGGCACTCAGCGGCCTACCCCGCGACCCCCGGCGGGATGGCGCCCTCGCCCGCCGGACGCGGCGGCGCGACGCTCACCTCGAGCAGCTCCGCGATGTCGAACGCCTGGATCGAGCGTGTCTCCTCGTCGGGCTGAACGGCGGGGATGCCGTCCTCGAACATCTGGATGCAGAACGGGCAGGCCGTCGCCACGATGCTCGCGCCCGTGTTCGCCGCCTCCGCCGTGCGCAGGTGGTTCACCCGCGTGCCCGACTCCTCCAGCCACATGTTGCCGCCGCCCGCGCCGCAGCAGAGCCCCTTCTCGCGGCTGCGCGGCATCTCCACCAGCTCCGCGCCCGGAATCTGGTCGAGCACATCGCGGGGCGCGTCCATGATCCCGTTGCCCCGGCCCAGGTAGCACGAGTCGTGGTACGTGATCGTCTCGCCCGCCATCTCCTTCGGCTGCAGCTTCCCCTGCGCCAGCAGCAGCTGGAGGAACTCCGCGTGATGCGTGACCTCCCACTGCCCGTCGAAGTCCGGGTACTCGTTCTTGAA
>DAOUID010000226.1:0-3087 GCA_034428315.1 Dehalococcoidia bacterium | reverse complement strand
TGTACTTCGCCTTCCCCTTGCCAGTTCGAGAGAACGCGAACGTCCCGTTGGCGGTCTTCCCGATCGCGATGAACCCGTTCGCGTTGTTCGAGCTGATGGCGATCACCCCGTTCGCGTTCACGCTCGAGAACGCGATGATGCCGGTCGCGTTGATGGTCGCGAAGGCCACGACCCCGATCGCGTTGGCGCTGCAGATGGCGACGACGCCGATGGCGTTCACCGCACTGATCGCGACGAGCCCAATCGCGTTGACCGCGCTGATCGCGATCCACGCGATGGCGTTGTTGGTGTCGAAGACCACGGTGCTCCTCACTCTCTCCTGTCGTTACCGGTGAACGGCCCTGTGTCGCCCGTGCCTGCCGCCCACGAAGGGGAGATGGAGGTGGACGCCATTCTCCCGCCCGCGCGCGACCACGCGGGGAGTGCTTCGGTGCCGTGATTCCCCGAGGTCGTCCTCGTGCTGCGTGCCGTCGGGCCAGGTGAGGGTGCGGACGGTGCGGGTGCACAACCCCTCGTAGCCCCCCTCGATGACTGCTTCCTCTCCAGGGTGCAGCCCGGAGTCGAAGACCACCCGCACCTCCGACGCTTCCCGCACAGGCTCGCTCACGGCCAGCTCCACGGCGAACTGGCGGGGCTGTTCCCCGCCGATCGCGATGCGCACGCGCTCGTCGCTCACATCGACACTCACAACGACCCCGTTGGTGAACCCGTTCCGGAAGCGCAGGTCTCGATAGCCGTACTCGATGGAGCAATCGCGCCCCAGCTCGAAGTAGCGCGAGTCACCGTACGTATCGACGCTGTGGGCCCACCGCTCGACGATGTCCATCCCCGCCAGCAGCGCCGCGTTGTACATCACGGTCGAGAGCAGGCAGGTAGACCCGCCCATGTCCGTCGTGAGCCGCCCTCCCTTGATAGCCGCCGCCGCGGCGTACCCGGCGGCCGCCGTCGGCCGCCCCGCCAGCTGCCACAGCGAGAAGGTCTCGCCTGGCCGCACCACGGTCCCGTCGAGGGCTTCCCCCAGCAGCCGTTGGTTGTGACGCTTCGCCCGCGCCAGCCCCTCCTGCCCCGGGTAGTCGGTGAAGGGGAGCTCGTAGACTCCGTGCTCGAAGGCTGGTTGCGCTCGCTCCCGCCCCTGGACCGCGAAGGCCGTCCCCGCCCGCCGGTCGCGCCACGCTCGCCGCACCAGGGCGATGCGGAGCCGCACTTCGTACGGCAGGATGCCTCGCGCGAGCCGCCTCAGAACGCTCATGTCGCCACCACCCGGTAGCGCGTCGAGTCCAGCGACTCCAGCAGGTCGGCGATCCCTGCCGGCATCCGTTCGACGCCCTCGGTCCCCCGCGGGGCGCCGTACCGCTCTTCGAGCGCCGCCACGCGCGCGTCGAGCACCTCCTGGTCGCGCCACTGCTCGAACCAGCACACGACGCCCGGGATGTCCTCCCGCTCGTGGGCGATGTGCGTCACGTTGCCCGGGAACTCCTGCCCGGTGCGGCTCAGGTCGACCGCCAGTTGCCGCAACTCCGCCTCCCGTCCCGGCTTCGCGCGCGCCACCGCCCACCCCGTGATCGACGCTTCGTACCAGTCCCGGTCCGGGTTCACGTGGTTCCGCAGAAGCTCGTACCCCAGCTGCTCACGCCGCTGGATGGACGTGTACAGCCGCGACCCCTGAGGCCCCTCCGGCCCGCCCGCCAGCATTGGCGAGATGCGCTCGACGTGGCGCTCCAGCAGCGGCATCGTCGCCCACTGCTCGTACCAGAGGAAGTCGCGTGGGTCGTCCAGATTCTGCAGGCAGATGTAGATGTCACAGCCCTCGTCCAGCCGGTTCGAGGTCTCCGTCAGCTCGTTCGCCAGCGCGATGAAGCTGTTCTCCCGCCCCGGACGCGCCGTCAGCCCCACCGTCCACGTGATCACCATGTCAGGACTCCGGCCAGCTGTCCGGTACGCGCGGGAGTGGTCCCGGGAAGTCCGCCTCTGTCCCCCTCCGTGTCGCCACCTCCCCGGTGTGGTAGTAGGAGTGCGCGACCTGCCGGAGCACGAGGTAGCGCAGCGTCGTAGGCGCGAACGGCCCCCAGGCAGGAACGACAGTCGCCGCCAGGTCGGCGTCGCTCATCTGCGCGAAGAACCCCTCCAGCTCCGCCCGCACCTCCCGCGCCGCCTCCGCGATCGCGTCCCAGTCGCCGCAGTCCCCGCTGAACTCGTACTCGGCGTGCTCGCGCGCGAACGTCGGGTGCATCGCCCCGCCCCGGGTCAGCTCGTTCACGAAGAAGTCGAGCCCGCCGACCACATGCCGCAGCGTCCACCCGAACGCGCTCGCGCCGTCCGGCCGCGCCCTCGCCTCCTCCGCGGTCATCCCCGCATAGGCGCGGTCCAGGTCGTCCCATGCGTCGAACAGCAGGGGGACAAGGGTTTGCTCACCGGCCATACGCACCCTCCCCGCGAGGGTGCCGGGAGTCTACGCTTGCCGCGGGCCTGTGTGGGACTGCTATGCTTGGTGCGTGACAGAGACAACGAACACTGAGGCTGAGAAGAAGCTCACGCCCGAGCAGGAGCGCCGTCGTGCTGTTGCTCGGCAAATGCTGGCCGATCGGAAAAAGCGCCAGCCCATGTCACGGGACGAATTTAAGAGGATGCGCGACGAAGGCCGCTGTTGATGCCCATCGTCATTGATGCATCGATCGCAGCGGCGTGGTGCTTCCCCGACGAGGAACCGTCGCTCGGCGCCGACGCGCTAGCCCTGGACGTTGCCGATGAGGCCGTGATCGTCCCTGGCGTGTTCTGGTACGAGGTTCGAAACGCCCTCGTTCGCGCCGAAAGGCGGGGCCGAATCGACGCAGCCGGGTCCGACAGCTTCCTGGGCCAGCTGGGAGAACTCCAGACTGAGGTCGATAGCGACCACGATGAGATGCGGACACTCGGTCTGGCCCGTCGTCACCGGCTCACGTTCTACGATGCGGCCTACCTTGAGACTGCCGTGCGTCGCGACGCACGGCTTGCCACTCTCGATGCCGCTCTGGCGACAGCGGCCGCGTTGGAAGGAGTGCTCGCTCCAGTCCCCTGAGGGCTCCTGTCAGGGGATGTCCCCTAGCCCGT
>DAOUID010000225.1:0-9309 GCA_034428315.1 Dehalococcoidia bacterium | reverse complement strand
CCCGAAAGGCCTCTGTTCCCGGGCTCTGCTCCTGAAACCGCACACTCCCGTACGCCCCACCACCGTCATCATCCCTACAACCCGCTCCTTCGATACGATCAGTAGCGATGTTCGATAGCGTGCGGATCACCGTGGAAGGCGGGGCCGGTGGGGACGGCGCCGCGACGTTCCACCGCGAGAAGTTCGTGCCCCTTGGCGGCCCGGATGGAGGGGACGGTGGCCGTGGCGGTCGCATCTTCCTTCGCGCCGTGGGCGACGTGTACACCCTCGAGCAGTTCCGCAGCCGGCGGCGGTTCCGGGCCGGCCGTGGCGGTCCCGGCGGACCGAGGCTGCGCGCCGGCCCCCAGGGCGAGGACCTCACGCTCGATGTACCGGCAGGCACGATCGCCTTCGATGACGAAACCGGCGAACCGCTTGCCGACCTCGCCGAGCCGGGAACGACGGCGCTCGTTGCCTGGGGCGGCCGCGGAGGCTGGGGGAACAAGCGCTTCGCGACCAGCACGAATCAGGCTCCCCACTACTCCCAGCGCGGCCACGCCGGCGAGTCCGTGGCCTTGCGGCTCGACCTGCGCCTGCTCGCGGACGTCGGCCTCCTTGGACTACCGAACGCCGGCAAGTCGACACTGCTGGCCGCCGTCTCGCACGCCAAGCCGAAGATCGCCGAGTACCCGTTCACGACCCTGGAGCCGATGCTCGGCGTCGTCGGCGTCGGCTATGAGCGCTTCACCCTTGCGGACCTGCCCGGGCTGGTCGAAGGAGCCAGCGAGGGATACGGCCTCGGCTTCGAGTTCCTGAAGCACGTGCGGCGCTGCCGCGTGCTCCTCCACGTCGTCGATTGCAGCTCTATCGATCCCGTGACCGACTACGAGCTCATCGAGACCGAAGTCCGCACCTACGACAACCTGCTGGCCGACATCCCCCGCGTCGTGGCCGTGACGAAGGCGGATCTGGACGAGGAGATTGCGCGGGACGCCGCGGACACGCTGGAGGCCCACGTGGGTGCGCCGGTCGCGGTCATCTCCGCGCAGGAGGGTCTCGGCGCCGAGACGCTGGTTGCGGAGCTGATGGCACTCGTCAAGGAAGAACGCGAGCGCGCCGCCTCGAAGCCCCCGGAGGTGCTGCCCGTCGTCCGCCCCGACCCCGAGGAGCGCTTCACCGTGGCGCGGCGGGGGCCCAGCCTCTTCGTAGTCGAGGGCCAGCGCGTCGTCACGTTCCTGGAGATGATGGACTTCGAGCAGGAGGGCGCGCGCGACGAAGTCGACCGCCGACTGGTCCGCTGGGGCGTGGCCCGCGCGCTGCGCCGCGAGGGAGTCGGCGAAGGCGACACGGTCCGGTTCGGCGAGGTCGACCTCGTCTGGCGGGAGTGAGGCTGCCCGCGCGCTAGAATGGCCTGCCCTGCCCAAAGGAGGCCCTCCCATGTCCGAGACCGTGCGCTACGAGACCGACGGCGCCGTCGGCGTCATCACCCTCAACCGCCCGGATGCCCTCAACGCGATGAGCGGCGAGCTGCTCGACGCCCTCGTCGCGCGCGGCCAGGAGGCGGCGGCCGACGAGGCGGTGCGGTGCGTGGTCGTGACGGGCGCGGGCCGGGCCTTCTGCTCGGGCGGCGACCTGCGCGGCATCGGCGCCGGCGACGAGCTCGACCCGCTCGCGAGCACGGCCCAGCTGCGGCGCTTCGAGGAGATCTCGCGGCTACTGGCGGAGATGTCCAAGCCCACTATCGCGGCGGTCAACGGCGCGGCCGCGGGCGCCGGCTTCTCGCTCGCGTTGTCCGCCGACATCCGCCTGGCCGGGGCGGCGTCGCGCTTTGTCACGGCCTTCGGACGCGTTGGGCTCACGGGCGACTTCGGCGGGAGCTGGCAGCTCGAACGGATCGTCGGTGTGGCGAAGGCGAAGGAGCTCTATCTGCTCGGCTCCCAGATCGATGCGGCCACGGCCCTGCGCCTCGGCATCGTCAACCGCGTTGTGCCCGACGGCGCCCTGAAGGACGAGGCGATGGCGCTTGCCGGGAAGCTCGCCGCCGGCCCCACCGCCGCCTTCGCCCGCATGAAGCGCAACTTCGCCTACGGCGCCACGCATACCTTCGCGGAGACGCTCACCTTCGAGGCCGGCAACATGGTCGCCGCCTCGAAGACCGAGGACTTCCAGAACGCCGCCGCCGCCTTCCTCGAGCGCCGCGAGCCCGAGTTCCAGGGGCGCTAGTACGGTGGCTGGAGTCCCGGGAACATTGGGAAGTCCCTGACGTTGTGAGTCCAGAGCTGAGCGTCCAGGCGTTCGGCTGTGGCGGCCACGACGTAGTCGACGGGGTCGATCCCGGGGTGAGATGACAGGAACCTGTTGGCCAGGCGCCCAGCGTGATCGGCCAGTTCTGGATCGACGTCGATCCAATCGAGCCTGTCGAAGAGGAGCAGGATGGAGTCGGCCTCGCCCGGCCGCATGCCGGCGAACAACTCCAGCCTGGTGAGCACGGAGGCCGCCAGCCGCTCTCCTCGAGCGCTAGCCAGCTGCAGCGCGTCCCTCGCTCGCTGGTCGCCCCTCAGGTGGTCGATGAGCACCGTCGTATCGACAACGACGGTCATTGCTTGGCCAGGCGCCGGCCCATCCCGCGGCGGAGTCGGTCAACGTACTGCGCGCCGTCGAAGTCTCGGTCCTTCCAGAGGCCGAAACTGGCATCGAGGGCCTCCTCCAGATCCGCCGAAGAATGCTCCCGGTAGCTCTTGTCGATGGCGCGACGAACGAGCTCGGCGGAGCTGAGGCCAGTGCGCCGCGACTCCTCGCAGAGCCGAGCGTATTGCTCGTCGGTCAGCGTGACATGGGTGCGATGGCTCATCCTGTTAGCCTACAAGAAACAGTGAACCCCGGTACTCCTACAGCCGGTCAAAGGCCTCCAGGATCGGGTTGAAGCGCCCCTCCACCATCGCCTTCTGGTCCTTGTGCGTGACGATGTAGGGCGCGTCCGCCTTGATCGCGTCGAGCACGCGCTGGCCCACGATCATCGGGTCGATAGGGTCGGGGGGCATGGCGCCCGCCCGCTCCTGGAACTCGCCGGGACCGCCCATGTCCTGCGGACGGTTGCGGTCGGACTCCATGATGCGTGTGCGCACCCCGCCCGGGCACAGCACCGAGGCGCTCACCTTCGTGTCGGCCAGGTCCACCCGCATCGTCTCCGTGAGCGCGACCACGCCGAACTTCGCGACGTTGTAGGGGGCGATCCCCTGGTGCGCCACCAGCCCCGCGATCGAGGCCGTGCTCACGATGTGGCACTCCTCGTCTTGCTCCACCATCCGCGCGGCGAAAGCCTGGACGCCGTAGATGACCCCCAGCAGGTCCACCCCGAGCACCCAGTCCCAGTCGTGATCCGTCAGCAGGTGCGAAGGTCCCCAGGAGACGACCCCCGCGTTGTTGCAGAGGATGTGCACGCCGCCCATCTCCGAGAACGCCCGGTCGGCCAGGTTGGCAACCGATTCGCGGCTCGACACGTCGGTCTCGACGGCGATGCAGCGGACGCCCTTCGCCTCGATCTCGGCGGCCGTCTCCGCGGCGGTGTCCATCTCCACGTCCGCGATGACGATGTTCATGCCCTCGTCGGCGAACGTGAGCGCCATGGCCCGGCCGATGCCGCCGGCGCCCCCTGTCACGACTGCTGTCTTGCCCCGAAACTCGTTCACGCGGTACCTCCGTTGGCCGCGCAGTGTAGCGGAGAACCGCGCGGCGAGCCGTGGCGCTCTGGTATCGTCAAGTTCCTGTGAATAGTTTGGTAGAGGGAAGGAGAGTCCGGTGAGGTCACGAGGACGGATCCATGCGGCGCTGGCGGGCGTGATCCTCCTGGCGCTTGCGGTCGTGTCGTGCGGAGACGGCGAGGAAGCGGCGCCCGCGCCCGAACCCGAAGCCACGCCTACAGCGGATGCCACTCCCACCGAGGCCCCGACCGCAGTCACCCTGCACATCGGCGGGGTCCTCCCCGAGACGGGCTCCCTGGCGTTCCTCGGAGAGCCCATCATCGCCGCCGTCCGCCTCGCCGTGGAGGATGTGAACGCCCAGGGCGGGTCGGTCTCCTTCTCGCTGGCGGACTCCGCTACCAACCCCGCCACCGGCCTCGAGGGCGCCCGTCGCCTCCTCGGGGAGGGCGCTCATGTCATCGTGGGCGCAGCCGCGTCGGCGGTTTCGCAGGCGTTCGTGCAGACCCTCTTCGATGAGCAGGTCCCGCAGTGCTCTCCCTCCAACACCTCGCCCGTCTTCACCACGCAGGAGAACGCCGCCTACTACTTCCGCACCATCCCGCCCGACACCGCCATGGCCCCCCTGATCGCCGACTACGTCGTGTCCGGGGGCTCCTCCCGCGTCGCCATCATCGGTCGCGCCGATGCCTGGGGGAACGCCCTCGAGTCGCTGCTTGTGGACGAGTTCGACAAGCTCGGCGCGGACACCCTGTCCGTCCTCTACGACCCCGAGACCGCCTCCTACAGCGCCGAGGTTGCGCAGGTTGTGAACTACAACCCGGACATCGTCATCAACCTCGGGTTCGAGAGCGATGGCTCCGAGACCGTCCGCCAGCTCATCGAATCCGGTGTCGGGCCGGAACGGCAGTTCGCCGCCACCGGGCTGTACAGCCCAACCCTCTGGGAGTCGGTCGACGCCTCGAATCCCTCCGTCCTGGACGGGATGCTGGGTATCTCGCAGACCGCCAAGGGCGCCGAGGATTTCAAGGCGCGGCTCCGCGCCGCGGGGCAAGACTACCTGGCCTATGCCGCCGAGGGTTACGACTGCGTGATTCTGATGGCCCTGGCGGCGCGCCTCGTGGATGACCCTGGCGACGGCGAGGCCATGATGGCGGCCATCGCCGGCCTGACCCACGACGGCGTCGAGTGCACCAGCTACGGCGAGTGCGTGGCCCTCATCGAGGAGGGCAAGGACATCGACTACAGCGGCGTCAGCGGCCCCATCAACCTGAGCGATGAGGGCGACCCGACCATCGCCGTCTACAGCATCCACACCTGGGAGGATGGCGGGAACCCCGTCACCCTCAGTACGGAGACAGTCGACCTCGCCGCTGAGTAGCCGGGCCGCCTTTACCTTCGGCGTCTGGCGCGGGCGGAGCCTCACGCCATAATGGCCCGCAGGGGAGGACCTGGGTGGCGTCTCAGCAGACGGCGAGGCTTGGCTCCGGGGGGCGCCGCATGCCCGGCGGCCGAGGATGGGCCCTCTATCTCGCCTTTGCGGCGCTCGTGGCTGCCCCGTTCCTCGTTTTCACGCTCGGCGGTGTCGAGGTCGACCCCCGGAAGACGCTCGAGGGGGCAGGCGGCCCGTTCATCGCCTTCTCCGCGGGCGTGCTCTCATTCCTCTCGCCGTGCGTGCTGCCGATCGTGCCCATCTACATCACGAACCTTGCCGGCGCGACGGTCGAGGACGGCGAGGTCCGCGCCAACCGCGGCAAGACCTTCACCCACGCCCTCGCCTTCGTCATCGGACTGAGCATCGTCTTCATCGCGCTGGGCGCCAGCGCCGGGCTGTTCGGCTTCGCCCTGCTCGACTACCAGCCCGAGATGGAGACGGCGGCGGGCGTCCTGCTTATCGTCCTCGGCTCGCTCCTCATCCCCGCCTTTGGCCGGAAGCCGCCGCTGGTGGCGGCGATCGCGCTGGCGGTCGTGGCCGCGGCCTTCTACGGAATCGTCGAGTTCGCCGAGCTGCGCGACCAGCCCTGGCGCATGGGGCTTCTGGGCGCGGCGGGGCTCGTGGCCTGGGCGAAGTACTCCGGGTACATCCAGTTCAACCTCCTGCAGCGCACCTTCAAGGCCGACTTCGGCGGCTCCCGCAGCGTCAGCTACACCCGCTCGGCGATGGTGGGCGGGGGCTTCGCCGTCGGCTGGTCGCCCTGCGTGGGCCCGGTGCTCGGCTTCATCCTGACGCTCGCCGCCACCTCCGGCGATGCGGCCACGGGCACCTACCTGCTGGCCTTCTACTCCGCCGGGCTCGGCATTCCCTTCCTGCTGGCGGGCCTCGCCGTCGGCGACGCCGCCCGGGCCGTCCGCAAGATGCAGCGCTTCATGCCGGCCGTCGAGGTCGCGAGCGCGGCCATGCTGATCGCCCTCGGCGCCCTCCTCCTCGCCGGCACGGTCACGAACCTGAACGAGTACTTCGACCTCGGCATCTCGGAGATCAACGAAGGGCTGTAGGGGTGGGGGCAGGGTTGGGCTTGGTCGCCACTGGGGGGCTTGCGCCCCGCAGGGAGAAGTAGTGATACGGTAGGTTGGCCCGAGAGGGAGCTTTTGGAGTAACCGATGGCCAACCTTCGCACGGACAAGAAACAGCGCCGCAGTCAGGCTGAGGGTGCGGGTGGCAGGCAGGCGACCAGCCGCCGCAAGCGCGACCGCGTGCGAGACGCTGCCAGGAAGGTCATCGAACGGCGGCGCGAGGTTCTCGAGGAACTCGCGAAGCACTAGGCCGTGCCGAGGCTCCAGTACCTCACCGAGCAGCATGCCCACGATCTCGTCGCCACCCTCACGGAGCAGGTCTTCCTCGACTCGCCTGCATTCCAGCTCCGGGGAAGCGAGGGGCGGCATGCGCTCCTGAGCGCTCTTGACCAGCCGCGGTGGCCTTACTACCGCACGCTGCCCGAGAAGGCGGGCGTCTTGCACTACAGCCTCAACAAGAACCATCCGTTCGCCGACGGGAACAAGAGGTTCGCTCTCACAGCCATGGAGGTGTTTCTCTTGCTCAACAGGGCTGTGCTGCTCGCAACCCCCGCGGAGGCGAAAGCATTCGCCCTTGGAGTTGCGAAGGGCAGCTTGGCCAAAGAGGAGTCCATCGAATTTGTCCGACGGCGCACGTTCCGTTTGGGGTGGAGTGATCGAACCTATCGCCGCTGGTTTGAGCGCCTGCCACCCGAGGAGCAAGCCGTTGTTGCCGAGGAAATAGAAGGCCCGACCGGCAGACTCTTCAACCTTGTTCTCAGGGAGTCCCTGGCGTATCTCCCGAGAGACTGAGGCGGGCTGCGGTGCGCTCCGACGACCCACCGGGGAGCACGCAGCGAGTAGCACTCGGCAGAAAGTAGGAAGCTGCAGCGGTGGTCGACAGGCAATTCTCCGAACCCCACCTTGCCGAGCTCTATGACGCGCAGTTCGGGCGGGAGACCCGCGACGACTTTCGGTTTTACCTGCCGTTGATCATGGCAGCGGGCGCCGTCCTCGATGTCGGCTGTGGAACCGGGGCGCTGCTGCACTGGGTGCGGGAGAGTGGCCACACCGGACGGCTGACCGGACTCGACCCCGCCTCCGGGATGCTCGACGTGGCGCGCACACGGTCCGACATCGAGTGGGTCCAGGGCGACCTCGGCTCGGTCGCATGGGACCGCGAGTTCGACCTTGCCGTGATGACCGGCCATGCCTTCCAGGTCCTCGTGGAGGACGGGCAGATCCGCGCGTCGCTGGCGTCGATCTACTCGGCGCTCGCCCCCGGCGGCCTCTTCGCCTTCGAGACCCGGAACCCGGCGGCTCGGGCCTGGGAGCGATGGACGCCGGAGCACGGCGTCGAGTTCGTTGATGATGCCGGGACCCGCGTCCGGCGCGAGGTCCGGGTGGAGACCCCGGTGGACGGCGACATCGTTCGCTTCACCGCGACCTATTCGAGCGCTGCCTGGGCCCGGCCCGAGACGAGCCACAGCACGCTCCGCTTCCTGGGGGTCCAGGAGCTGTGCGAGTTCCTCGGGGAAGCCGGCTTCGTGGTCGAGGAGCAGTTCGGAGACTGGGATCGAACTCCGCTCATGGACGAGAGTCCGGAGATCATCACCATCGCGCGCCGAGGCTGACCTCCTCCCCCGGCCCCTACCCCAACCGCATGGCGTGTCCCCGGTCAGGCGGCGGGGACGGGGCGGTAGCGCACCGGCATCTTCACGATGCCGCCCACGTGCAGGCTGTCCTGGCGGAAGGGCGGCCCGTCGAGTTCCATCTCCGGCAACAGCCGCAACAGCTCCTTGAAGATGCCCCGCAGCTCCCAGCGCGCCAGGTTCGCCCCCAGGCAGAAGTGCGCGCCAAAGCCGCCAAAGGAGAGGTGGTCGTTCGGGTCGCGCGTGACGTCAAAGCGGTAGGGGTCGTCCCAGGCCGCCTCGTCGCGATTCGCCGAGGGGTACCACATCGCCACCGTCTCGCCCGCGCGGATGGTGTGGCCGCGCAGCTCGAAGTCCTCGGTGGCCACCCGCGCGAACTGAATCACGGGCGAGGTCCAGCGCAGGATCTCCTCGACGGCCGTGCGCAGCAGCTCCGGGTTGGCGACGAGCCTGTCGCGCTCCTCGGGGTGCTCCATCAGGGCGAGCACGCCGCCTGTCGTGGCGTTCCGCGTCGTCTCCAGCCCGCCCGCGACGAGCAGGTTGATGTAGGAATTGATCTCGTCGTCCTCGAGCGTGCGACCGTCCAGCTCGGCGCGCAGGAGCACGTCCACCAGGCGGTCGCTCGGGGCCCCTGCCGCCTTGCGCGCTTCGATGAAGGCGAAGCCGTACTCCGTCGCCGCCTTGTTCGCCTTCTGGCGCTCTTCGTGAAGCTCCTCGGGGCTCAGCCCCGAGAGGGCGAGCTCGCGGTCGGAGCCGAACTGGACCTCGCGAATGCCGAACAGCTCATCCCAGTCCTCGCGGGGGAAGCCCAGCATCTCGAAGATCGCCGCCATCGGCAGCTTCACCGCCAGGTCGTGCACGAAGTCGCACTCGCCCTGTTCGGCCACGGTGTTCACCAGGTGCCGGGCGAAGCCGCTCACGTAGGCCTCGGCCAGCTCCGCGATGTGGTCCTCCAGCAGGCGCATGGCGCGGGGTGTGAAGCTGCGGTTCGTGAGGTTGCGGTAGGCGGCGTGCTCGGGGTCGTCCATGTCGATGAAGCTGAGCGTGTAGTGGCGCCGCGCCCGCTCCGGGCCGAAGCGCGCGATCAGCTCCTCCTTCCGCCGCCGCGAGAACTCCTCCTGCGTGCGCGGGAAGATGCGCAGCCGGTCGGAGCTGATGAAGATGTCGGACCGCTTCGAGATCGTGAGCGTGTCCTCGTACGTGGTCAGCGCCCAGAACGGGTCGACGTCGGGCCGGTCGTACCAGTAGACCGGCGCCTCGCGGCGGAGCAGGTCCCACTCCGCCCACGGATAGCCCCGTTCCACGTACCGCTGCGTATCGGTGATGGAGAGCGTGTCGAGGCTGAGCGCTTCGCCGTCGCGCGTGGGAACGCCGCTGGTCATGACGCCTCCTTCAGGCTGATGGCCTGCCGGGGGCAGACGCGCACCGCCACGTCGACGCGGTCGCGCAGCTCCTCGGGGACGATCTCGACGAGCACCTGGCTCTTG
>DAOUID010000224.1:0-8503 GCA_034428315.1 Dehalococcoidia bacterium | reverse complement strand
TCCGCCTGCCTCAGGAGAGCGGCGTCCAGACGACGGTGTCCGGGTGGAACTGGCTCCAGGCGAACCAGTAGGCCCGGTGACTGGGCAGCTGGCGGCCATCGCTACACTCGGCGCGAAGTCCGCCGCCGTCCAGGACGAGCCGGCCCCCGGCCAGCGCTACTGATCCACGCGGCAGCTGACGATGTCCAGCCCGTAGTACTTGCGGTGGTGTACGGACGAGGCGTAGTGCCGCAGGATGCGGACGGAAAGCTCCTGCTCGTCTTCCAGCGCCTGATCCTGGCCCAGATACGCCATGCGATTCTCAATGTTCCCCTGGATCGCTTCGCCTGAGGCGACGACGATCTCAAGCTCGGCCGAACCGCCGTCGGGCCGAATGGTGGCGACCAACCTGCGCGTCCCTCCGTCCGCACCGTCTTGCTCTTCTTCGAGCAGGCTCAAGATGGACTCTTCGCCCACCAGCCGCAGCCGGTTGCCCCCCTCCTCGGTCCAGGAGTGGCTGTCCGCGTACTGGGAGAGAAACTCGTCGACGGCGGCGAGGGAGGACTGGGACAGTTCGGTCTGCAGTTTCTTCGCGCGAAAACTCGAGAGCTCCGTGAAGAGCGTCATGGCGATGGCCGCCATACCGCCGACAACGATCGTGTTGCCCACCAGATGCCCGGTGACCCCTTCGAAAAAGCTGCTGAAGGCCGCTGCGGACAAGCCCAGGACCATGGACACGCCGGTGATAGTGGCTTTCTTCTGGTCGACCTGGCCCGTGAAAACCGTCTTCGCCCCTTCGATGAAGAGCATGGCGAAGATGATGATGTAGGCCGCGCTCACCACCGGGCTGGGAATGGCGATCAACAACGCGAGGAACTTGGAAAAGAACGCGACCACGATGGTCAATGCGCCCAGGTAGAGCCCGACACTCCGGGCGGCAACGCCGGTAAAACCGATGTAGACCGCGGTCGCCGCCCACGGCGCGGCGACGGGCAGGGTTCCCAGGAGGCCGGAAACGAGGGTGCCCACGCCGTAGACGTTCAAGCCCCCCTGGACCGACCGGAAGTCAACAGCGGACTGCGTTCGGTAGGAAGCACGGTAGATCACCGACAGATCGCCCACGGCCTTCATGAAGGCCGTGAGATTCACCACGACGAAGACCGGAAGCAGGGCCCAGAAGTCCGCGTTCACCACGAGATCCAGGGCCGGCCACCTGAAGTCGGGCAGGCTGACCCATGGAGTGTCGGCAATGATGGACGTGTCGTAGAAGCCCAGGGGCACGGCCACCAGCAAGCCGACGGCCACGGTGACCGTCAGGATCCACATGCGCCAGACCGGCTTGTCTTGCAGGGATATCAGGACCCCGGCGGCCAGGGCGGCCATCCCCGGCGCCAGGAAGAGCAACGTCGACTCGCCTTCCGGCGGCGTGACCGCTCTGCTGATGATGAAGGGCATGGCCGAAACCGCTACCAGCATCACCACCACCCCGCTCACCGTCTGGGTGAATACTCGGCGGAGGGAGGCAAGCCGAAGGGTCAGGATGGACTGGACCAGGGTGGAAACCACCACCAGGCTGGCCAGCAGACCGGGTCCGCCGACAGACAGCGCCAGCGCGCAAACCGCCAGGAACGGAACATTGAAGTTGGAAACGATGAGGCGTCCCGAGCCCACGTGACGGAGCCGCAGGGTCTGCAGGATCATGCCCGCTCCGGTGACTGCCAGCACGGTGAACGTCACCCATGAGAGATAGGCATCCGGCTCGTCGGATGCCCGCACCACAAGCGCTGCCAATATGATGAGACTAATGGTGTTTGGAATGAATATTTGTAGCGCAGAGATTACCGCCAGCAATGGCGGGCACTTCTCGTCGGGTTCGTAGTGAATTACGGGTCGGCCTTGGGATGTTCGGGACATCTTGCTCATAGACGGCAGCGCACAACGTATGATACGCAGTCGCAAACAATACGACTCTAGAGGGGTAAACCTTTGAATCGAGCGAGAATGCAACCGTGGGCGAGTTGGTCAGCAGCGAGGTGCCGGCGAGCACCCGTTGGCGTGAGCGCACTGTTCGTGCTTCTGGTAGTGGCCTCCATCGCCGCCCTGGCAGTTGCCTGCGGCGGGGACGATCCCGCCCCGGCGCCGGCGCCCACCGCCACCGAAGCCCCCGACCCCACAGCCACGCCAACCCCGGAACCCACTGCCACTGAGGCTCCGGAGCCCACGGCAACCCCCACCCCGGAACCGACGCCCGCAGCCACGGAGGCCCCGGAGCCCACGCCGACCCCGACGCCGGAGCCGACCCCGGCACCCGTGGCTCTAAGCGACGAAGACCTGACCCGGGCCTTCGTTGCAGGCGCCATCGCGTACTACGAGGCGAACGGCCTGGACGCGACTGTTGAGTTCTACAGGTCCGAGGGGGCACTCGGGGACGGGCGAGCGCTCACCATTGTGAACACAGCCGATCACATATTGCTGGTTCACCACGCTCTCCCCGCGCTGCAGGGGCAATACGTTGGCCCGGATTCATCATTTCCCGGCTTCGCAGAGCTGACAGAAATTGCGACCGAGGAAGGTTTCTGGGCGACGGCTCGGGGCGTAAACCCGGACACCAAGCAGGAAGAGCCACGGCGAATTCTCGCCGTCCTTCACGACGGCCTCGTGTTCGCGGCCAGCCATTCGGCCCTGGTGCAAGACGTTGCGGAATCCGTCAAGGAATACGTGAGCAGGGCCATCGCGAAGTACGACGCGGACGGCCTGGACGCCGCTATCACCCACTACAACAGCCGGGACAGCCTGGAGGGCCAGTTCTACCTGTTCCTCATCGGCGAGGATGACATCTACGTGGCTCATCCCATCTTCCCGCACCTCATCGGCACGGACATCAAGGATGTGGTCGGCTCCGACGGGCAGGAGCTGGGCAGGGAGATTGCCCAGGCCACCGGGGAAGGGGTGTGGGTGGAGTACCTGTGGCCCCATCCTGTCTCCCGAAAGGAACAGCAAAAGGTCACCTGGGCTATCCGCCACGACGGGCTGATCTTCGCCTCCGGCTACTACGCCGGCGAGCCCGAGACGGGACCCCCGGCCTGGCGCGACGCCGACCCGAGGGACTACACCATTCAGTACGTGCACGCGGCCATCGAGCGATACGAACGTGACGGCCTGCAGTCCATGCTCAACTACTACAACAGTGTCGCCAGCTTCGAGGGCGAGTGGTATCTCTTCGCCACCGACGCGAACGACATCTATCACGTCCACCCGCTCTTGCCGGTACTCATCGGGACGGACATCAAGGACGTGGTCGGTTCCGATGGCTACGAATTGGGCAAGGCGTTGGCCGAGGCCACTGAGGAGGGGGTCTGGGTGGAGTACCTGTGGCCCCACCCGGTCACGCTGAAGGAAGTCCCCAAGATCTCGTACGCGGTGCGCCGCGACGGGATGCTCTTCGCCTCGGGCTACTACGTGCGGATCGAAGACCCCGCGGGCCAGACCCTCGCCTATGTCCAACAGGCCATCGACTACTACGAGAGCAATGGACTGGAAGCCACGATCGCCCTCTACAGCACCGAGGAAAGCCTTGACGGGCAGTGGGGCCTGACGCTGGCCGATGAGAGCGACGTTCTGCTGGTCGCCCACATTGCCCCGCAATTCGTCGGCACGGACTTGAAGGCTCTCCCCTCGTCGGGAGACCGGCATCTCGGGCAGGAGCTCGCAGCGGCTACGGAGGATGGGGTCTGGGTGAGCAACATCTTCCCCAACGTCAGGTCCTCGGAGACCCTGTACGCGCATACGTGGGCCATCCGCTATGACGGGCTGCTCTTCATGTCCCGCTACTACGACGACCAGCCCGACATTCCAGAGGCGCCCTAAGGGGACGGGGGACTTCCCGCGCCTTTCGCTGGGTCCGCCGGGCGCTACTCGAACAGGAACTCGCGCACGGCGCTGCTGTGGCGCTGGTAGAGGAAGCCCCCTGCCACCAGCAGGGCGCCCAGAGCGAGGAAGGCGATCACCCGGTACTCCTGCTCCAGCGCGCCCGAGTCGTAGGCGAAGAGCTTGATCACCGACACGATCAGGAGTCCCAGCCCGGTCACCCGCACCAGCCGCATCCGCCGCAACACGCCCAGCAGCATCAGCGCCGCCCCGTAGATGGCCCAGAGCAAGGTCAGGCCCAGCACCGCGACGTTGTCGCTCGCTTGGGCCGACAGGTTCAGCCGGGCGCTGTCCGCCGACGCCAGGATCTCGGCCGACAGGATCCACAGGCTCGCCAGCGTCGCCAGTCCGAACAGGGCCACCGGAGCCGCCGTTGCCTCCACCTCCCTGAAGCGGGCGCCGAAGTTCACGCTGCTCCGGCGCGCCAGCCAGAGTGCCGCGTACAGGCTCGCGATGCCCGACCCGAAGGCGAGGAACCGCCAGTTGATGACCGGCCGGAGGGTGTCGAGGTCGATGTCGGCGGTCTCAATCGCCGCCAGACGGATTACCAGCGCCGCCAGCAGCACGTAGGTCGCCCAGCGCAGGGCGTCCATGCGCAGCCGCACCGACACTAGCAGAAGGAACACGGCGTAAGCCGCCCAGGAGACGCTCACCAGCGCGCCATCCAGCTGCACGGGAAGCACCACTGCCCCGACGACTGCGCCCCACACTGCCAGGGCAGGGATTGCCCACTCCTCTCCCGGCACCTCGGCCCGGCGCAGGTAGAGGAGGCAGGCGGCCAGCGCCGGCGCGATGACGGCGGCCGCGTAGCCGATCATCGGTTGGTTCAGGAAGGGCGTGAGATCGCGCTCGAGCGCAGCGGGCGTGTCCGCGGCCAGCACCCAGAAGGCCGAGACGAGCAGTATGAGGTACCCCGACCAGCGCAGTTCGCGCATCGCCAGCGGGAACGACAGCCACAGCAGGACGAGCGCCTCGATGCCCCACGCCAGGCTGACCCATGGGCCTTCGAGCTGGATCGGAACCGCCAGGGCGGCGAACCCCACGGCCGGCGCCACCGTGTACAGCGTGAGGTTGAGCGACGCCCCTCCCCGGATCCGGCAGGCGGTCACGAGGAGGATGTAGAAGGCCGCCAGCAGCGCCGTGAAGCCCCCCATCCAGGGGCGGTAGGCGTCGAACATGATCCCGTAGCTGATCAGGCAGTAGGCGATCGCGTTCGCCGTCAGCAGGGCGATGTCGAGGATCCCCGCCGGCTTCCTCCGGACGATGTGAAAGGCGGCCGTGGACCCCGCGAAGATGAGGAAGATCGTGGAGATGCCGATCTGCGCCAGTCCCGTCGACGGTTCCAGCTCCCAGTACCAGAAGGCGAACAGCACCAGCGACCATGCCCACGCGAGCAAGGTGAACCAGCGCCAGTTCCGCATGCTGGCCAGCGCCAGCACGCCCATGTCCAGCACGAGCACGTAGGCCAGCAGCAGGCGTTCGTCGGGCAGGTTTTCCTGCAGGAGCAGCGGCGTGGCGAAGCCGCCGAAGATCGCCAGCACGGCCAGCCCGACCGACTCCTGGCGCAGGGCCTGCGCCACCCCGGCAACGGTGATCAGGGCGAACAGGCCGAACGCCGGCACGGGGTCGATCAGCCCGAACAGGGCGAACCCGCCGTACACGGACAGGTACAGGATGGCCAGGCCGCCGCCCGCAACCGTCTGCGCCCAGATCGGGTAGCGGGTGCGGTAGAACTCGCCCGCTCCCATGAACGCCAGTCCCGCGATCAGGCCGAGGATGACTCGCTCCGCTTCGCCCAGCCAGCCCCGGTCGATGGCGAGGCTGATGAAGAAAGCCGCGCCTACGATCAGCGCAACGACGCCGATACGGGCCAGCCAGTTGCCGCCTATGAGCCACTCCCAGTTCCAGTTCGGAGTGGGCACCGTGGGGAACCCCTGCCCGCCCCGCCGCCTCCCGCCTCGCGACCGCCTCCCCCCTTCCTCCCAGGGCAGGGGCGCCCGGGCGCGGGTTGCGGCTGCGGCCGGTGGGACTTCAGCACGCTCACCGGCCCACCTGACCGTCGATGGGGACTCCGCGCGTTCACCGGCCTGCAGGAACGGGACCTCCGCTGGCGGTTCCGGCGCGGGCGTGGGCGCAGCAGTTGGGGGCGACGGCTCGGGCGGGGCCGGGGCCAGCTCCTCGGCGGGGGCAGGGGCAGGCGGCGGTTCCGCCGGCGAGGCGGACCCGCCACCCTCCAGCGCCTCCAGCCGTCGGGTGAGCCGCTCCAGCTCCTCGTTTTGCGCGATCACCCTCGCCTGGAGCTCGCGCAGCACCTCCTCCGGTGACGCGTCGTCCAGCCCCGCCACTTCCGCGATCGGTTCAGAAACCCCGCACCAGGGACAGTCCGCGTTGCTGGCAACTTCGAGCCCGCAGCTGCGACACGTGAAGGCCACGGCTCAATGATAGGGACCCGATCGGCGAATTACCCTGACCCCGCCGGACTGTTGCCGGCGGCATCAGGCGGGCGAGTCTGCGCCCTCTTCCTGCCAGCGCAGCACGGGGCGGCGTGCCGCGGTCGCTTCGTCCAGCCTGCCGATGGGCGCCGTCCAGGGGGCGCCATGGAGCTCCTCCGGGTCCTCCTCCGCCTCCTCCGCGATCGCGATCATCGCCGCCGCGAACGCCTCGATCGCCTCCGGAGGCTCCGTCTCCGTCGGCTCCATCATGAGCGCCTCCTCCACGATCAGCGGGAAGTAGACGGTGGGCGGGTGGAAGCCGTGGTCGATCAGCCGCTTCGCGATGTCGTACGTGCGTACGCCGTGCTCCCGGCGCTGACGCGACCCCGAAAACACGACCTCGTGCAGCACCGGCCGGTCGTAGGGCAGGTCGTAGTGGCCGTGCAGCAGGACCCGCAGGTAGTTCGCGTTGAGCACCGCCTGGCCCGAGACCGCCCGCAGCCCCTCAAGGCCGAGCGCGCGCATGTAGGCGTACGCCCGGATCAGCACGCCCACGTTGCCGTGGAACTGCTGCAGCTGGCCGATGCTGCGCTCGGGCGCTGTCAGCCGAACAACCCCGTCTCCACACTCCTCAACTACCGGCGTCGGCAGGTAGGGCGCCAGCTCCTCGCTGCAGCACACCGGTCCCGCCCCCGGCCCGCCGCCGCCGTGCGGCGTGCTGAAGCTCTTGTGCAGGTTCAGGTGGACGACGTCGAAACCGAGGTCGCCGTAGCGAACGCGCCCCATGATCGCGTTGAAGTTGGCCCCGTCCCCGTACAGGTAGGCGCCCGCGCCGTGGATCAGCTCCGCCACGTCCTCGATTCCCTGCTCCCACAGCCCCAGCGTGTTGGGGGCCGTCACCATCACCGCCGCCACCGACTCGTCGAGCTCCTCCTCGATCGTGGCGCGGTCGAGCGAGCCGTCGGCGGCGGTCGGGATCTGCGTGACCGCGAAGCCCGCCATCGTGGCGGTCGCGGGGTTCGTGCCGTGGGCGGAGTCGGGCACGAGGATGCGGCGGCGGGTCTCCAGCTCGCCGCGATCCTCCAGCGCTCGCGTGATCATCAGGACCCCGGCCAGCTCCCCCTGCGCCCCCGCGGCCGGCGCCAGGCTCACCGCCGGCAGGCCCGTCGCTTCTCCCAGGCCCCGGCGAAGCTCCAGCAGCGTGCGAAGCGTCCCCTGCGCCTCTTCCGGCGGCGATTGCGGGTGGGCGGTCGCGAATCCCGCCGACGAGGCCACGAGGTCGTCGACCTTGGGGTTGTACTTCATCGTGCACGAGCCCAGCGGATAGGTTCCCGAGTCGATGCCGAAGTTCCGCGCCGAGAGCGCCGTGTAGTAGCGCACCAGCTCGCCCTGGCTCAGCTCGGGCAGGCGGAGGGAGTCGCGCAGCAGGTGAGCGTCGGGAAGGGGCGTCTCTTCCCCGGCCCATGCGGGCACGTCGACCGCTCGCCGGCCGGGGCTGCCGCGGTCGAAGCTGAGGCGCGCGCCAAAGTCCTCGGTCCTGGGTCGCGGAAGGGTCACGCGCCGCCCCCGATCTCGGCCAGGGCGGCAACCAGCGCGTCGACGTGGGCGTCGGGCGTCGCCTCGGTCACCGCGAAGAGCAGCGCCTCGCGGGCCTCCGGCTCGGGACGCGCGGACACGTCGAGGCCCGGCCCGATGCCCCGCGCCCGCAGCTCGGCGGCGAGGGCCTCGGCGGGAACGGGTCCGCGCACGAGGAACTCCTGGAACCAGGGTCCGCGTTCCGGCGTCTCGTAGCCGGGCAGCGCGGCGATGCGGGCCGCGGCGTCGTGCGCCCGCTGGTAGCACAGCTCGGCAGCCTCCCGCAGGCCTCGCGGTCCGAGCGCCTGCGTGGTGATGGTGAACGCCAGCGCGATCAGCGCCTGCGCCGTCGAGATGTTCGAGGTCGCCCGCTCCCGCCGGATGAACTGCTCGCGTGCCTGCAGCGTGAGCACGTAGCCGGTGCGCGGCTCCCCCGTCCCGTCCGGCGGCGGGTAAAGCTCCTGCGTGCGGCCCACGATGCGCCCCGGCATCTGCCGCATGAAGGGCGAGCGCGCGGCGAACAGACCGAGCGACGGTCCGCCGAAGCCCGGCGCCCCGGCCAGGTCCCGGCCTTCCCCCGTGACGATGTC
>DAOUID010000223.1:0-4112 GCA_034428315.1 Dehalococcoidia bacterium | reverse complement strand
AGGATGGGCGGGGGCGGGAGGCGGGTCAAGGGGTTGGGGCTAGCAGTCGTCACCGGTATCCAACGAGGCGGGGATGACGATGTCGATGCCAGGAGCGTCTGCGCCATCGATGGGAATGTGGGTTCCGTTCCGCAGGCCGCCGTCGGTACTCCACTCAATCAGCCCAAAATCCTCGTGGTAGATGCCAATGAATGTCCCGCAAGTGTCTTTTACGGTCAGTGCATAGGAGTAGCCGTCCGGTGCGTCGATCGTGAAGGCCCCTGTTTCGTCCGTGTAGTTCCAGTAGAGCGGCGCACGGGAGGGAGTGCCTGTGTCGGGATAGGCAAGGATTTCATAGCGTGTCCGGAGCTCGCCGTCTTCACCAACGACCGTTCCCGTTATCTCGTACCGAGGGCCACCATGGCAGTTGATGTTCATCTCGCTTGGCCAGCCAGCGAGGTTGATGACGACGGGGAGGTCTTCGCCCTCCACCCTGAGATGCGCCTGTCCACCGTGAAAACGGGGGTCGCCAAGCGCAGGATCGTTGCTACTCGTGTACCAGGCGACCGTCACACTGAGTATGGACTGAAAGAAGTCACCACCCCTGACGACGCACGATGCGCCAACGCTGAGAACGTATGCGCCATCGGGGAGCCTCAACACACCGCCGGTCTCGTCCATCCGGGCACCGGGGAACTCACCGTCAGAGCTGCTTTGGCTTACCCGGAGAGAAAGCGGGTACCCGTTCCATTCATGGAGTTCCCGACCATCCGGACCACGGATGGTGACATGCACCGTGCGCAGCTCGGGAACGTTCGCTGCGACGTAGTCAGAAACCTCCTCATAGAAGGCCGAGGGAGGTCTCCCGAAGACGGTTCCGAAGGCATCTTGCCAATTGCTCCTCGAAGGCAGCACGCGAAAGAACTCCGAAATTGCCGCGGTTCCGTCTAGCCCCACAAGCAGTTCGACAGCAAACGCCGCAAGCAGGTAGCCATCGGTGTCAAACTGCGAAATGTTCGCTTCGAGGTCACTCAGCGTCTGGCGGTTGTAGGTGGCGCTGTCGAGGAACTCTCGCTCCACGTCCTCGGCGGCAGTGAACCCCCGGGAGATGGAGTAGGCGATCGCCATGTGCTCGGCGGTGCCCTCCAGGAGCCAGTCGGCGACGTAGACGGTGCCGACCCCGGGGGTGCGTTCGACGAGGTGGGTCTGGAGGACGTGGAAGTACTCGTGCGCCAGGGGCGAGGTCAGGTCGTGGGTGGCCGTGGCGCACCAGTCGGCAAGGAAGACCAGCTTGTTGATCGCCTGGCCGCAGAGCACATAGGAGGGATTCTCGATACCGAGAATCTCCCTGTGCGCCTGGTCAAGGGACGCCCGGTCCGCCCCGACAAAGAGGATGAAGTCGGGTTCGAGGAGGCCGTAGCGTTCGGCGAACCAGGTCACGACGGAGAGGGTCTCGGCGCGGATTTCCGCCTTCCGCTCCGCCGGAAAATCGCCGTAGAACTCGACCCTGGGCACCACGCTCCCCGGCTGCAGCCAGCGCCTCTCCCCGGGGGACGACACCCAGACGGCATCGCCGACGCGGACCACCCGGTCCCCGCCGGAAGCGGCGCCGGGCACGTAGGAGGCGAACCACTGGCTCTCAGGGTCCCACGCAAGGACGGCCTGCGAACCCGCGTCGAGGGTCGCGAAGGCGTACTCGAAGGCCTCGTTCTCACTGCCGTACCAGGCGACAAGGTTCCAGCCCTCCCGCAGCGTGACCAGGCCTGTCGCAGGGTCGGGAGCGGCGGAGCGGATCCAGGGGACGGGCTCGTCGCCGGCGATGTCGAGCCAGAGGCCCATGCCGGGGGTGAGCGTGGTCAGGTCCCCTGCGCCCGGCGCCGAGCTGCTGCGGTAGCGTTGCTCGCCGGCATCCCAGGCGTAGACGGCCTTCAGCTCCGGGAGCGCTTCGAAGAGTTCGGCGACGCCGGCCTCAGGCTCGATCCAGCCGGCCAGGTTGAAGCCCGGCTGGAGGACGGTCGCGACCGGGTGGGAAGGGTGTGCGTTCGCCGTCTCCGAACCCGGCGTCAGGACAAGGGCCAGAATGCCCGCCGCGAGTCCGGCTGCGAACGCGCGCTTGAGGAAAGGCACGACTTCAGGGTAGCGAACCCGGGGCCGAACTACCCCATCCGCTCGTTCGAGGCGCTACTTGTGGGCGACGCTCTCCATGGAGCCGTGCTCGGGGCTGGTGGGCGTCACGCGGGAGATGACGAGGAGGAAGATGGAGCCCAGCGCACCCGCGATGAGCGAGCCGGCGAGGACACCGATCTTGGCCTGGTCGAGCAGGTGGCCATCAGTATCGAAGGAGAGCTCGGCGATGAAGAGGGAGACGGTGAAGCCGATGCCCGCAAGGAGGGAGGCGCCGAGGACATGGCCAAGGTTGACGCCCGCGGGGAGGCGTCCGACGCCGAGCCGCCAGCCGGCGAGCGTGGTGACGCTGATGCCGGCGAACTTCCCAACGACAAGCCCGAGGATGACCCCCCAGGCGATGCTTCCCCCGAAGGCCTCGCCGAGGGCGTCCGGTGTGACCTCAACACCGGCGTTGGCAAGGGCGAAGAGGGGCACGATCAGGAAGCTGGAATAGGGAAGGAGGGTGTGCTCGATCGAGTGCATCACGTCGCGCCCGCGGAAGGGGCGGGCGGGGGTGAGGAGGCCGAGGGCGACGCCGGCGATGGTGGCATGGATGCCGGACTCGTGGGTGGCGTACCAGAGGACGAGACCGACGACGACGTAGACGGGCACCTGGCGGATACCCGCCCGTTGCGAGGCAACGACGAGGGCGAGCAGGCCGATCGCGAAGCCGAGCCAGGGGAGGGAGAGGTCGTCGGTGTAGAAGACGGCGATGATGGCGATGCCGCCGATGTCATCGGCGATGGCGAGGGTGAGGAGGAAGACGCGCAGGCCGGCGGGCAGGCGGCGTCCGAAGAGGGCGAGGACGCCGACGACGAAGGCGATGTCGGTGGCGACGGGGATGCCCCAGCCATCGATGCCGCCGCCGCCCTGGTTCATGAGCGCGAAGATTCCGGCGGGAACGAGCATGCCTCCGCCGGCGGCGATGATGGGGAGGGCGGCGCGGCGGGGGTCGCGCAGCTCACCGACGACGAGCTCGCGCTTGATCTCCATGCCCACCACGAAGAAGAAGATGACCATGAGGCCATCGTTGACCCAGGCCTTCAGGCTCTCATCAACGTTGAAGCCCTCGCCGAAGAGGGTGATGCCGAACTCGATGTGGTGGTCCCAGAAGTCGTGGAAGGAGTCGCCGTGGACGTTCACCCAGACGAGGGCGATGACGGCGTTGATGAGGAGGACGATGCCGCCCGCGGCCTCGAGCCGCATGAACTCGACGATGGTGGAGCGGACACGAGTAGCAGGCGCCCACCAGACCGGGGTGGCGCCGCGCCTTCTGCTTGAGCCTAGAGCGGTCATGGGTTGCTGTGTGCTCGCACCATTCCGTTTCTAGTCGAGAGTCGCCGGTTTAGTTGCCGCGCGCTCGTCCCGCGGTCGCGAGGGTAGCAACCGCAATGCTTCCGGTCAGCTAACGGCGACCTCCGCGGAAGATGCCGCTGATCTGGTCCCAGAGGGACTTGCTGCTGGCGCCCTCGAGGAAGTTGGCCCAGGCCTCTTCGGCGGAGGCGGCGCGGTTGAGGCCGCGAACGCGCTCCTCCATCACGTCGCGGATGCGCCCTTCCTCGCCCGCGTCGACCCAGAAGCCGTGCTGGTCCTCGCAGGTGTCGAGCTCGAGGTTGTAGGCGCGGTAGTTGAAGGCGCGCATCTGCTTGCTGCAGACGGGGCAGTCGAGGTCGCTGGGGCGCCTGGCGTACTCGATGGTGGCGCGGCGCTGGTTCTCGTCGGGAGCGGTGCGGGCTTCGAGCTCGTCGAGCTCGTGGTGGTCGAGCCAGCGCCCGTTGCAGGCGGGGCAGTGGTCGACCTCGATGCCCTGGTGATGCTCGACCAGGAGGGCGGTGGAGTCGCGGGGACACTGCATGCGATCCATCGTACGCGAGCGGGGGAAAGGCGCAGGTTCAGGGGGCGGGGAGGCGGCGGGCGCCGGGGACGGGGTGGTCGCCGGTGGGGTCGGAGAGGATGGCGCAGAGGGC
>DAOUID010000222.1:0-17381 GCA_034428315.1 Dehalococcoidia bacterium | reverse complement strand
GCCGCCGCATCGTCGAGTCGAGCGGCGGCGCCTACGAGGGCCCGCGCGAGCGGTTCACGTCGATGAACCGCGGCCCGCTGCTGGCGCTGGCGTCGATCGTGGTCGTGCTGCTGGCGCCGTTCGTCGCGTTCACGGGTATCGAGCGGTCATGGTGGGGGTAAGCGGGCTGCTATCGCGGTTCGCCGGACTCGGGCTACACTCCCCAGCATGAAGCGAGCAGCAACGCGTGCCGTGAAGGCGGGTTCGGTCACCATCGGCGGCGGGGCACCCGTCGTCGTGCAGTCGATGGCGGCGACGAAGACGCAGAACGTCGAGGCGACGATCGACCAGGTGCGGATGATCCACGGGGCCGGCGCCGGGCTCGTGCGCGTCGCGGTCGACAGCCGCAAGGACGTGGAGTGCCTGGGACAGGTGCGCGAGGCGGTTCCCGAGGCGAACTTCGTGGTCGACCTGCAGGAGAGCTACCGGCTCGTGACGCAGGTCGCGCCACACGTCGACAAGGTTCGCTACAACCCCGGCCACCTGTACCACCACGAGAAGTCGAAGCCCGTCCAGGAGAAGGTCGCGTTCATCGCGGAGACGGCGGGCGCACACGACTGCGCGATCCGCGTGGGGGTGAACTGCGGCTCGGTGGACCCGGCCATGGACGAGAAGTTCGAGGGCGCGGACGAACCCGGTCTCGAGGGCGTGACGGCGATGGTCGAGAGCGCGCTCGAGCACGCGCAGATGCTGGACGACATCGGGTTCACGCGGTACGTGGTTTCGATGAAGGACAGCGACCCGCGCAAGGTGATCGCGGGGAACAAGCGGTTCGCGGAAGCGCGTCCGGAGATCCCCCTGCACCTCGGGGTGACGGAAGCGGGCATGCCGCCCGAGGGCGTGATCAAGACGCGCATCGCCTTCGAGCAGCTGCTGAGCCAGGGCGTGGGCGACACGATCCGCGTCTCGCTGACGCTGCCGTTCGCGGAGAAGTGGCGCGAGGTGGAGGCGGGGAAGTCGATCCTGGACGACATCGAGGCGGGGCGCTTCCGCTCGGTGCCGGAGTTCCTCGACGGGGGGCTGAACATCATCAGTTGCCCGAGCTGCAGCCGCGTGGAGAACGAGGCGTTCATCGAGCTGGCGCAGGACGTCAAGGAGATGACGACCTACGCGAAAGAGCACGACATAACGATCGCGGTCATGGGGTGCCGGGTGAACGGTCCCGGGGAGACGGACGATGCGGACCTGGGGCTCTGGTGCGCCCCCACGTTCGTGAACCTGAAGCGCGGCGAGGAAGAGCTGGGCGCCTACCCCTACGACGAGGTGCTGGACCGGCTCAAGGTCGAGCTGGACACGCTGATCGCGGAGAAGGCCGGCGCGTAGGCAGACTCCCTAGAACGGCAGGCCCTTCTCGCCCTGGACACCCCTGAGCGCGGCGATCTCGCCCCAGTGGCTGGCGACGTGCGTGACGCCGACGTTCGCCAGCACATCGATGGCGCGCTGCTGGCCCATGGGCGTTTCCATGGGCCGCTCCAACAGCTCGTCGGCAACATCCTCCAGGAACGCATCGGTGGCGGCCTGCACCGCCGCGGAGTAGTCGCGGACGACCGCCAGGTCGAAGCGCTTCCCGGCCCAGGACGAGGCGTCCCGGGGGCCGGCGGCCTCGATACCCAGGCGCTCGGCCCAGCCTTCCGCCTCGAGCAGGGTGGGGCGCCCCTGGACGAGGCCGTGGACGATGCCGTCCTGGGTGATGCCGATGTGGGCGTAGATGCCGGAGATGGGGTTGACGGTCCATCCCTCGGCCTGGAAGTCGGCGGTGTCCTGAGAGCAGTCGCTCATCGTCCCGTCGAGGAGCTGGTGGACCCACGTGAATTGTGCGCGGAGCAGATCGCGGGCATCCATGGGCTAGCGCTTCTCCGCGAGGATGCCCTCGACGTAGGTCCGGAAGGCCCACTTGAAGGGCGTGAAGTCCATGTCCTGGAACATCAGGTCGGCGTTCTGGCGGGTGATCTCGCGCTCGTCGCCACAGCGCCTGCAGCACAGGCTGCTAACGGGCTCCTTCATGATGGGCCACACGTGCTTGCATGCCTTCGCCATCGCATCCCTCCCTGTCATGGACAGGATAGCGACAGGGCCCCGCGCTTGCGGGGCCCTGTTCGTTGGCTTTGGTGGAGACGCGGGAGAATCGAACTCCCGGTCCAGCCAGGGTCTGCTCCGGATTGTCCTACAGGCTTTCCCACCAGTTGGGGTCTCGTTCCGCCGCTCCGCAGGTGGGGGCCGAGGACGGTGGAACCAGCCGATGAATCTTAGGTGAGCCGTATCGGCGTCAACTCACAGCGCTCCAACTTCTGTGGCGCCTCACCGCGCTCCGTTGGAGAGGGAGCCATCGGTGAGACGTCTCACGGGCTAAGCCGCGAGAGCGAGTTCGCGATCTTCGGCGCTTACTCAGATGGCCGCCGGTTTAGCGAGGGTGACGACCAACCTCGGCCTGCTACCCGGTTACGTTCCCTCCTGTCGATACCTTTCGTCCCCAATGATGGATCCAGCGTAGCACAGGCATTTCGGGGGACAAGGCGCCCACGGCGCGGGCCTAGACGGAGTGCCGGAGGGCGCGGGCGACCTGGCGGCCTTCTTCGCGCTCGCGGATCTTGCGGCGCTTGTCATAACGCTTGATACCGCGAGCGACGCCCAGTTCCACCTTGGCCATGCCCCGCTTCAGGTGCAGGTTGAGCGGCACGAGCGTGAGCCCGCGCTCATCGAGGGCGGTGCGGATGCGGCGCAGCTCCTTCCGGTGGAGCAGGAGCTTGCGATCGCGCCGCGCCTCGTGGGGGGCGTAGCCGGCGTTGTGGTAGGGCGCGATGTAGGCGTCGAGCAGCCACGCCTCGTTATCGCGGATGCGCCCGTAGGCGCCCTGGATGTCGACCTTGCCCAGGCGGATCGACTTGATCTCGGAGCCGGTCAGCGCGAGGCCGGCCTCGTAGGTCTCGAGGATCTCATAGTCGCGACTCGCGCGGCGGTTCCTGGCGACGATCGCCTGTCCAGCGGGCATGGCTCCAGTCTCGCACGCACCGGAGCAGGGCCCAACCTCGCGAGGCTACTCGTCCTCCTGCGGCTCCTGGGCGTGCGGATCCTCGCGCTCGATGACGTTGGGGCGGTCGACATCCTCTTCCTCGCCGTCGTCCACGCGCTCGGGCGGTGGCGGCGGCTCGATGCCGCGGAGGACGTCGATGGCGGCGAAGAGCTGGAGGTCGCCGAAGTCGATGTAGTCGTCGCCGGTGAGGGGGATCTCGTAGTCGGGGGCGATCCCGAGTCCCTCGATGACCTGGCCGTTGGGGCGGAGCCAGCGGCCAATCGTGACATAAAGCGCACCGCAGCCCTCGGCCGCGCCGCACCTGCGGAGCGGGTGGAGCTGGTTGACGGTGCCCTTGCCGAACGAGCGCGTGCCCACGATGGAGGCGCGGCCGTTGTCGACGAGGGCGGCGGAGAGCACCTCGGAGCCGCTGGCGCTGGCCTCGTCCTGGATGATGACGATGGGAACGGAGATGGCGATGCCGCCGGGGGTGGCGCCGAAGGTCTGGGTGTCGCCGTCGGCGTCGATCTCGATGAGGATGACGCCGTCGTCGAGGAACTCGTCCGTCACCTGGACGGTCTGGCGGAGCAGGCCGCCGGGGTTGCCCCGCACGTCGAGGATGAGGCCGCTGTAGCGGCCGCTGTCGGCCTCGGCGAGGGCGGAGGTGAGCTCGCCGGGGGTTTCCGAGTGGAACTGGGCGATGTTCACGTAGAGGATGTCGGTCACGAGGTTGCCGTCGCGGTCGACCAGGTCGGGGCCTGTCTCGCCGGGGATGGCCTCGAGCCGCGGCTCGGTGAAGACGCTCTGGATGAGGATCTCGCCGCGAACGATGGTGATGTCCTCGACCTCCGGGCCCGCGCCGCCCGTGGCGAGATCGGTGTGCTGGACCGTGAGGGTGACCTCGGTGCCACGCGGGCCGCGGATACGCTGCACGGCCTGGGAGCTTGTCCAGCCATCGGTGGACTCGCCGTCGACGGCAAGGACGATGTCGCCGGCACGGATGCCGGCTTCCTCCGCGGGCGATCCGCGGAAGGGCGAGACGATCTGGATGAAGCCGTCACGGTCGGTGACGCTGGCCCCGATACCCTCGTAGGTGGACTCGATGCCGCCGACCCCGAGGGCGATGTCGCCGGGACTGAGGTACTCGGTGTAGGGGTCGTTGAGGGAGTCGATGGCGCCGCGGATGGCGGCATCGCGGAAGTCGCGCTCGTCGAGGATTTCCTTGTCGACGAACTCGTCCTCCAACACCTCGAAGATCTCCTCGAGGAGGGTCGAGGCCTCGGCCAGGGTGGAGCTCTCTCCCGAGGGCTGCTCCCCGGCGGAGGGCTCGCCCTGGGTGGCGGCTGGTTCGCTCACCGGGGCCACGACCGCAGGCGCTTCCTCGCTCGTGAGGTCGTTCAGCCCGTAGCCGAGGCCGAACATAAGCACGAGACCGGCGACGGCGAGCAGCGTGACGGCGATGCCGCGGACGGCGCCCGAGCCGCGCGAGGGGGGTGCAGGAGGTTCTGGAGCGATCTCCATCAGGTTCTCCGAGGGGGCTGTTGAGCCTGCGTCCGAGTGTAGGTGGGGGTGTGGCGGGCGGCAACGCGGAGCATGACCGGCCCTTTTCGGAAGGGACTAGGCCGCGGCGGGCGGCGGCGGGAAGAACCCGATCCCGCCCTCGCCGATGGGCTCGATGGGAGCGCCGCGCTCCGGCCGCCAGAGGAGCAGCGCGTCGCTGGAGCCATCGCGGAAGGCGGCGGCGGGGGAGTCGGTGAGGAGGCGTCCACCGCCGAGGAAGGCGCCCCCATCGGGCGCCCAGAGGCGGTGGGAGCGGCCGTACTGGTCGAAGAAGCCGGCGATCGTCTGGTAGTCGGGGGAGGGCATGAAGGGAGGGCTCGCGCCGAGGAACTCCCCCGACGCCAGGCGCGCGTGCAGGGAGACGGATCCGTCGCCGGTGGCGGAGGGCACGATGAAGGCGAGCTTCTCGCCAGTGGGGTCCCAGAGGACGCTGGAGAAGGGACGGCGCAGCAGCAGCTCCGGCGGGCCGCCGGCACCGGGGTCGACCGTCCAGAGCTCGTCGAAGGCGCCGGATGCAGGACGGGTGGTGACGGCGACGGAGAGGGTTCGCGCGCCGGGACGGAAGGCGAGGGCGACGCCGCCGGAGAACTCGCCAACGGCCTCGGTCACGTCGCCGGAGCCGGCGGCCACGCGCACGATGACGCCGTCGCCGTCTCCATCGGGGGTGGCGAACGCGAGGAAGTGGCCGTCATCGCTGAAGGCGGGAGTGCGGAAGCCGCGGGCGTCGGCGGAGATGGGACGGGAGGCGCGGGCCTCGGCGAGCTCGAGCACGGAGAGGTTGACGCCGGCGTGGACGGCCAGCCGTCCACCATCGGGTGACCAGGCGAGGAAGAGGGGCGCGCCTGTCTGGATGGGGTCGGCGATGAGCGGGCCGTCGGCCTCGCTCAGGAAGAGGGTGAGGCCGGCGCGCCCCTGGGCCACGAGGGCCAGCCGGTCGCCCGTGGGCGACCAGAGCGCGTAGTGGGGCACGTTCGGCGCGATGACGGCCTCCCCGCCCAGGGGACTCTCGAAGAGCGAGCGGAGGTGGTTCCCCTGGAGGTCGAGCATCTCGACGGCGCTGCGCTGCTGCTTGCCCTCCTGGACGACGACGGAGAGGGAGACGGCTTCGTGCCCGGGCCGCCACGTGGGCCAGAAGCCGGCGCGCGCGAGGGGCGAGGCGCGCCAGCCGTCCTCGTGGGGGCGGAGGAGGGTGACGGCCTTACCCGGCTCGGCGGTGACGATGGGGGCGGTCACGCGCCGATTGTAGGGGATGGGGCGTCCCGGTCAGCCCCGGGAGGGGGTGGTCAGGGGAGCGAATATGAACTTCGCACTATTCCCGTTATGTACGGGAAAGGGGCGATCTGGGGGGCAATTGGGTCCGAGACGGCCCGCACCGGGACACTACGGCCTCTCGACGGGATCGCGCGTTCGCAACTCGGGGAAGAGGGAGAAGTCGCGGTCTCGGGTGAGCAGTGCCTCCACGCCGTGGGCCACGCAGATGGCCGCGATGCGTGCGTCGTGCACAACTCCGCCCGTCACGCGAGGTCGCCGAGCGAAGCGCTCCAGCGTCGCAAGGAACCCGTCGGTCTCCCCGATCAGGCGGGCGACCGGAGATGCAGCCCAGGCCGAGAGTTGCTCCCACGCCTGGTCGGCGCTCGACTGGTTACCGCTCCAGAGTCGACGGTTGGTAGCCACGCTCAGGAACTCGTAGCAGCACGGCCAGGGAATTGCCCAGGGGGTGTCCCCTTCGGCGAGCGCGTGGAGGAGAGAGGCTGCCGCGTTGTGCTCCCGTGACTCGCGGCGATGGGCGTAGACGAGGATGTTTGTGTCCACGGCGATCAATTTGGCTCGTCCTCGCCGTAGATTATGTCGCGCAATTCCTGCCAGGAGTAGGCCTCGAGGGGATCCACATCGGCAGGGTCTCCGACACTCCGGTCAGGCAATCGATAGGGGACATCACGAGGTGGGACGGAGAGCACCTGCCGGAGGCCTTCCTCGACCACCGATCTCAGGGAGCGGCCCGTGTTCCGCGCGTGCCGCTTCGCTCGCACCAGTAGTTCGTCCTGAATGTCGAGCGTGGTCTTCATGTACCCATAGTACCCATATTCCTCAAGCTGGCATACCCATATCCCTCCGTCCTGCCGAGCACCAGAGGCCGCACAGCGGCCAGCCACCCTGACACCGCCCGCCCCGGCACTCTCCCCGAACCTTTACCTTCCCGCCTGCCGCCTTGACCTAGGCTAGGATCACAGACCACCGCAGGGGAGATGCCATGCGCGTCCTGGTAGTTGAAGACGAAGAGTCCCTCGCTTCGGCACTTGACCGCGGGCTCACGAAGCTCGGGTATGCGGTCGACGTCGCCTACGACGGAGCGGAGGCGCTCGACAAGGCGGGAGGCACGCCCTACGACGTGGTGTGCCTGGACCTGAACCTGCCCCGCGTCGACGGGATCGAGGTGTGCCGGCGGCTGCGGGCGGACCGCTTCGACGGCGGAATCATTATGTTGACCGCACGCAGCGGCATCAAGGAGCGCGTGGAAGGCCTGGACGAGGGCGCCGACGACTACCTCGTGAAACCGTTCGCCTTCAGCGAGCTGGCCGCCCGCATTCGCGCGGTGACGCGGCGGGAGGGGACGCCGCTCGACCCGGTGCTCTCGACCCGGGGCCTGGAGCTCGACCCGAACACGAACACGGTGCGGCGGGAGGGGGTCTCCATCCACCTCACGCCGAAGGAGTTCGAGCTGCTCTACTACCTCGCCCGGCACGAGGGCCGGGCGGTTCCCCAGGAGGAGCTCATCGAGCGCATCTGGGACGAGCGCATGAACCCGTTCACGCAGACCGTGAAGGTCCACATGAACAACCTCCGTCGCAAGCTGAACGACGGCTTCGAGGAGGCGATGATCACCACCATCCGGGGGAAGGGTTACGTCCTTTAGGCCGCAACTGCCGCCGGTAGTCCGGACCGTCCGCTTCCGGCTGACAGTCTGGTATTCCACGCTCCTGCTCATCCTCGGGCTCGCCTTCATCCTTTTCCTGAACGTCGCCGCTCGTCTCGACGAACCGGACGACCGGGCGGTCATGGAAGAGATGGGGCTGGACCAGGCGGAGTGGCAGGAGGACGGCATCAACGCCAGCGAGCCGCCCGCGGCCGTGAACGACATGACCCCCGCGCAGCTCGTGGAGGAGGCGGGGCATGAGTTCCAGTCGGAGAACCTGGACCGGCTGCGGACGTGGTCGATCGTGGCGGGCTTCGGGCTGGCGATCATCTCCGGATTCGGGGGCTTTGCGCTCTCGGGCATCATCCTGCGGCCGATGCGGGACATCACCGAGGTGGCCTCGGAGATCAGCGCGACGAACCTCTCGCAGCGGATCAACCACCAGGGCCCCGACGACGAGCTAAAGCAGCTGGCGGACACGTTCGATTCCATGATCGACCGCATCGAGCGGGGGTTCGAAGCGCAACGCCGCTTCGTGCAGGACGCCTCGCACGAGCTGCGCACGCCGCTCGCCGCCATCCGCACGAACATCGAGGTGGCGGAGATGGCGAGCGAGACCGGGCAGGAGGAGCAGCGCGCGCTGCTCGAGACGGTGAAGGGGCAGACGGAGCGCCTGACGCGGCTCTCCGAGGACCTGCTGCTGCTGACCGCTCCCCAGGCGGCGCTTCCCCTGGAGACGGTCAACCCGGGAGAGCTCGTGTCGATGGCGCTGGAAGAGCTGGCGCCTCTGGCGGAGCGGGCCGACGTGACCCTCACCGCCAGCACGCAGGGTGCGTGCGAGGCGGTGGCGAGCACGGACCTGCTCTATCGCTGCGTGCTCAACCTGGTCGACAACGCCGTGAAGCACACGGGCGAGGGGACGGCGGTGAGAGTGGAGGTGGAGTGCGGGGACGAGACCGTCTCCATCGGTGTGAAGGACACGGGCCCCGGCATTCCGCCCGAGGACCTCGCGCACGTGTTCGAGCGGTTCTACCGGGTCGATCGAAGCCGCGTACGGGGCCGGGGGGGCTCGGGGCTGGGGCTCGCGATCGTGCGGGAGCTGATGGACTCGATGGGGGGATCGGTGGAGGTGGAGTCGACGCCGGGCCAGGGTGCAAGGTTCACGCTGCGCCTGCCCCACGCGCAGTCCGAGAACGGCGCCGGGCCGCATCGACAGGGAATCTCGCCCCCTTAACCTTTCCTTGACCTTTTGGTCCCGGCTCGCGTATATGTCGCTAACGGATCGGACCTGGGGGGTTCCGGTAAGCCCCCTCACTGCGGCTGAACGCCGCAGCCGTTTGACTCACTACAAGGAACCCAAGGAGGCTTCCTATGGGACCTTTGCTTGAAACGATTAACTCGCCCGCGGACCTGCGTGATCTCACAGCCGACGAGCTCGAGCAGCTCGCCACCGAGATCCGCGATGAGCTCGTCAGTACCATCCAGGGGATTGGCGGCGGCGGGCACCTTGCCTCGAACCTGGGCGTTGTCGAGCTAACGCTGGCGCTGCACCGCCAGTTCGATTCGCCGAAGGACCGCATCCTCTGGGACGTGAGCCACCAGGTGTACGTCCACAAGATGATGACTGGGCGCCGGGAGCACATGGGCTCCATCCGCCAGTACGAGGGCCTTTCCGGCTTCGCCGACCGGAACGAGAGTCCCCACGACCTCTTCGGCGCGGGCCACGCGGGAACCTCGATCTCGGCGGCGACGGGCATGGCGGCCGCGCGCGACCTGCGCGGAGAAGACCACCACGTGATCGCCGTCATCGGCGACGGCGCGATGACGGCGGGCATGGCCTTCGAGGGCCTCAACCACGCCGGCCACCTGGGTACGAACCTGATCGTGATCCTGAACGACAACTCGATGTCGATCTCGCCGAACGTGGGGGCGCTCAGCCGCAACGTGAACAAGCTGCGCATCGAGCCCCACTACCGGCGGGTGAAGCAGGAGATCGAGGGCCGCATCGACGGGCTGGTGGAGCAGTTCCCCATCGGGCGGAACCTGGCGAGGGACGTCTGGCAGGGCGCGCAGCGCGTGCAATCGAGCATGCGCGACCTGATCGTGCCGGCAAGCTTCTGGGAGCAGTTCGGCTTCGACTACTACGGGCCCATCGACGGCCACAACCTGGGCGAGCTGGAGGCGACGCTTGCGGCGGTGAAGCAGGTGAAGGGCAAGCCCGTGCTGCTCCACATCCTGACGAACAAGGGCCACGGCATTCCCGAGGCCGCGGCCGACCCCGTGAAGAGCCACAGCGGCACGTTCTGGTTGAAGAAGCCGGCCGCGCCCGACGCCCCCAAGGCCCCGCCCACCTACAGCCAGGTGTTCGCGCAGGCCGTGGACGAGCTCATCGAGCAGGACCCGCGCGTGGTCGCCATCACGGCCGCCATGCTCGAGGGCACCGGCCTGGCGGCAACGCAGAAGGCGCACCCGGAGCGCGTCTTCGACGTAGGCATCGCCGAGCAGCACGGGGTGACCTTCGCGGCGGGGCTCGCGACGCAGGGGATGCGGCCCATCGCCGCCATCTACTCGACCTTCCTGCAGCGCGGCTTCGACTCGATCGTGCACGACATCGTGGTGCAGAAGCTGCCCGTGATCTTCGCGCTGGACCGCGCCGGGTTCGTCGGGGACGACGGCAAGACGCACCAGGGCTTCATCGACACCTCCTACATGCGCTGCCTGCCGAACATGGTAGTGAGCGCGCCCAAGGACGAGGCCGAGCTTCGCGACCTGCTCTACACGGCCGTCGCGCACGACATGCCGTTCTCGGTGCGGTACCCGCGGGGCGCCGGCCCCGGGGCGCCGACGGACCAGCCGATGAAGAAGATCCCGATCGGCCAGTCCGAGGTCCTGCGGGAGGGGAACGACGTCACGCTCATCGGCTACGGGGCGTCCGTGATCGAGTGCGTGAAGGCGGGCGACCTGCTGGCGCTGGAGGGCATCGAGGCGCGGGTCATCAACTCGCGCTTCGCCAAGCCGCTGGACGAGGACGCGATCCTGGCGGCGGCCCGCGAGACGGGCGGCATCATCACGGCCGAGGAGAACGTGCGGGCGGGCGGCTTCGGTGAGGCCGTGCTGGCGCTATTGGCCGACAACGGCGTGCCCGAGGCGCTCCTGCTGAACCTGACGATGCCGGACGACATCGTCGACCACGGACCGCAGAAGGTGTACCGGAACGTGTACGACCTCGACGGAGAGGGAATCGCCCGGCGGGCGATGGAGGTCCTGAAGGACCGCCGCCCCGAGCGCAAGGAGAGCCTTGCGACCGCCTGAGCGACGAAGGGGGGAGCAGGCCGCATGACTACCGCTGCAGCATCGCCTCCTACGGCGTTGACCGCGCACCTCGACGCCCTTGAGGACGCGCTGCGCGCGGCCGTTGGCACGGACGAGGGCGGCCTCGCGGCTGCCGCTCGTTATGTCATGGGCTGGGAGGACGAGGAGGGGCGGCCCGCCACCACGGGCGGGAAGCGCATCCGGCCGGCGCTCTGCCTGCTTGCGGCGGAGGCGCTCGGCGCCACCGCGGCCGACGCCATGCCCGGCGCGGTGGCGGTGGAGCTGGTGCACAACTTCTCGCTCGTGCACGACGAGATCCAGGATCGCGACGCGGAGCGCCACCACAGGCCCACCATCTGGCGGATCGTGGGCGAGGCGCAGGCGATCAACGTGGGGGATTTCCTCCTGACGCGGGCGCTGCGGGCGCTCTCCGAGTCGGACGCCCCGAGCGAGCATCGCGTGGCCGCGCTGGACGCCCTGCTGGCCGCCACCGACGACATGATCGGGGGACAGTGGAACGACCTCAGCTTCGAGCCGCGCGGGGACGTCTCCATCGAGGACTACCTGGCCATGGTGGAGGGGAAGACCGGGGCGCTCATCGGTGCGCCGCTGCAGATGGGCGCCATCCTGAGCGGGGCGCCGGCGGAGCAGAGCAACGGCATCCGCGACTGGGGCCGCAAGGTGGGGCTCGCGTTCCAGGTGCGGGACGACATCCTCGGCATCTGGGGCGACCCCTCGGTGACGGGGAAGTCGAACCAGAACGACCTCGCGCGGCACAAGAAGACGCTGCCCGTCATCGCAGCGCTGGCGGAGCCGCGCACGCGCCACGCGATCGAGCGGTTGTACGCGCACGATGAGCCGCCGGCGGCGGAGATCGAGGCGGTCTCGGCACAGATGGAGGCGGACGGGGTGAAGGCGGTGGCGGAGGAGCACGCGAGGCGTTATGTCGATGAAGCGGGCACCCTCCTCGACAGCCTCGGACTGCGCGAGGACGAACGCGTCCTGCTGGCGGCGGTGGCGCGCTACCTCATCGAGCGGGCGGGGTAGCCGACGGACCTGACTCCCGGCGGCCTGGCCGGGGGGAGGCTCAGAGCGTCTCGGCTATCGCAACCGCAGCCGCGGCAATGGTCACAGCGAGAGCTGTTCCTGCCGCAATGGTTTGAGCCAGTCGCTTGTCGAGGTAGTCCTTCGTGACGAGATCGGCAGAGGCTTCCTCGACGACGCGAACAATCCCTTCCGCCAGAGGCTCGCCTGCTCCAGCGTCGGTGAGTTCTCTCACTGCCTTGTGCGTGTCCAAGGTTGCCATTCCCAAGCATGCTATCACGGACGCCAGGCCCCGACCACTCCGGAGCCTGAAGACGCGCTCGCGATGCACCGATCCGACGTTGCGGCCAGGGGAGAGCGGATCTCGTTGCGAGCCGCAGGGTCCGTGCGACCCTGCTACGGCAGGGACGTTTCGCCCATGAGGTAGCGGTCGATGCCGCGGGCGGCGTCGCGGCCTTCGGCGATGGCCCAGACGATGAGGGACTGGCCGCGGGTCATGTCGCCGGCGGTGAAGATGCCGGGGACGCTAGTCATCTTGTTCTCGTCGGCGGCCACGTTGCCGCGCTCGGTCAGCTCGACGCCGAGCTGCTCGAGCATGCCCGGGCGCTCGGGGCCGAGGAAGCCGAGGGCAAGGAGGACGAGGTCGACGGGCTCGACGAACTCGCTGCCGGGGACCTCGGTCATCTGCATGCGGCCGTCCTCGCCGGGGGCCCACTCGAGGCGCACGCCGTGGAGGGCGGTCAGGCGGCCGTTCTCGCCGGTGAACTCTTTCGTGAGGATGCTGTAGTCGCGGTCGCCGCCCTCTTCGTGGGCACCGGAGGTGCGGAAGACGTTCGGCCACGTGGGCCACGGGGTCTCGGGGGGGCGAGAGTCGGGCGGACGGGGAAGGAGCTCCCACTGCTTCACGCTCAGGGCGCCGTGGCGATGCACGGTGCCGAGACAGTCGGCGCCGGTGTCGCCGCCGCCGAGGATGATGACGCGCTTGCCCGCGGCGGAGATGACCTCGCTCTCGGGAACATCGTCGCCGGCGAGGAGCTTGTTCTGCGGCGGGAGGAAGTCCATCGCGAGATGGATGCCGTCGAGCTCGCGGCCGGGGATCGGGAGGTCCCGGGAGTGGGTGGCGCCGCCGGCCAGGCAGATGGCGTCGAACTCATCGATCAGGTCGCGGGCGTCGACGTCGACGCCGATGTTGACGCTGGAGCGGAAGACGACGCCTTCCGCCTCCATCTGCTCGAGGCGGCGATCGATGAAGCGCTTCTCCATCTTGAACTCGGGGATGCCGTAGCGGAGGAGCCCGCCGATGCGGTCGTCGCGTTCGAAGACAGTGACGTCGTGGCCGGCACGGCGGAGCTGCTGGGCGGCGGCGAGACCGGCGGGCCCCGAGCCGATAACGGCAACGCGGCGCTCGGTGCGCTGCTGGGGCGGTTCGGGATGGATCCAGCCCTCGCGCCAGGCGCGCTCGATGATGCTGACCTCGACCTGCTTGATGGTGACGGGGTCGTTGTTGATGCCGAGGACGCAAGCGGCCTCGCAGGGGGCGGGACAGAGGCGTCCGGTGAACTCGGGGAAGTTGTTGGTGGCGTGGAGGCGGTCGATGGCGTCGCGCCAGTGGCCGCGGTACACGAGGTCGTTCCAGTCGGGAATGATATTGCCGAGGGGGCAGCCCTGGTGACAGAAGGGCACGCCACAGTCCATGCAGCGCGCAGCCTGCTCATTGAGCTGCTTGGGCGGCATCTCCTCGTAGTACTCGAGCCAGTCGGTGACGCGCTCGGCCACGGGGCGGCTGGGCGGTCCCTTGCGGTCGAACTCGATGAAGCCCGTGACCTTAGCCACCGCTGGCCCCCACCTGCTCGCGCTCGGCCTCCTCGGCGGCCTTCTGCTCATTGAGGACACGGCGGTAATCGAGCGGCATAACCTTTACGAAGCGCGAAACGGTGGTCTGCCAGTCCTGCAGGAGGCCGTCGGCGACGGTGCTGCCGGTGTGCTCGCGGTGGCGCTCCAGGAGGCTGCGCACGAGATCGAGGTCCTCGTCCTCGGCGAGCGGCTCCAGGTCGACCATCTCCTTGTTGCAGCGGATGTCGAAGTCGCCTTCTTCGTCGAGCACGTAGGCGACGCCGCCGCTCATGCCGGCGCCGAAGTTGCGGCCCGTCGGTCCAATGACGACGACGCGGCCGCCGGTCATGTATTCGCAGGCGTGGTCGCCAGTGCCCTCGACAACGGCGTGGGCGCCGCTGTTGCGCACGCCGAAGCGCTCTCCGGCCACGCCACGGATGAAGGCGGAGCCCCCGGTGGCGCCGTAGAGGGCGACGTTGCCGATGATGATGTTCTCCTCGGGCACGAAGGTGGAGTCGGGCGGCGGGGCGGCGACGAGGCGGCCGCCGGAGAGGCCCTTGCCGAAGTAGTCGTTGGCATCGCCCGAGAGGAGGAGGGTCATGCCCTTGGGCACGAAGGCGCCGAAGCTCTGCCCGGCCGAGCCCTTGAAGCGGAACGTGATCGTGTCGGGCGGGAGGCCGGCGGCGCCATGGCGTCGCGTGACCTCGCTGCCGAGGATGGTTCCGACCACGCGATTTACGTTTCGGATAGGTACATCGACATCCACCGGGTCCGCGTTTTCGAGGGCGGGACGGGCCAGGTCGATGAGTTGCTGGTCGAGGGCGTGGCGGAGGCCGTGGTCCTGCTCGGCGATGCGCCGCGTGGCGATGTGCTCGGGAACCTGGGGCCGGTAGAGGATGGCGGAGAGGTCGACGCCCTGCGCCTTGTAGTGGTCCACGGCGCGGCGGGCGTCGATGAGGTCGCTGCGGCCGATGAGCTCATCGAGCGAGCGGTAGCCGAGCTCGGCAAGGGTCTCGCGGATCTCCTCGGCGACGAACTCGAAGAAGTTGACGACGTGCTCGGCCTGGCCCGTGAACTTCTCGCGGAGCTGCGGGTTCTGGGTGGCGACGCCGACGGGGCAGGTATCCAGGTGGCAGACGCGCATCATGATGCAGCCCATGACGACGAGTGGCGCCGTGGCGAAGCCGTACTCCTCGGCCCCGAGGAGGGCGGCGATGACGACGTCGCGGCCGGTCTTCATCTGGCCGTCGGTCTGGACGATGATGCGGTCGCGCAGCTTGTTCAGGACGAGGGTCTGCTGGGTCTCGGCGAGGCCGAGCTCCCAGGGCACGCCCGCGTGCTTGAGCGAGGTGAGGGGGCTGGCGCCGGTGCCGCCATCGTGCCCGCTGATGAGGACGACGTCGGACTTGGCCTTGGCCACGCCCGCCGCCACGGTGCCCACGCCGACCTCAGCGACGAGCTTGACGCTGATGCGGGCGCGCGGGTTCGAGTTCTTCAGGTCGTGGATGAGCTGGGCGAGGTCCTCGATCGAGTAGATGTCGTGGTGCGGGGGCGGGCTGATGAGGCCCACGCCGGGGGTCGAGTAGCGCACCTGCGCGATCCAGGGCCAGACCTTGTGGCCGGGCAGCTGGCCGCCCTCGCCGGGCTTGGCGCCCTGGGCCATCTTGATCTGGAGCTCGTCGGCGTTCACCAGGTATTCGCTGGTGACGCCGAAGCGGCCGGAGGCGACCTGCTTGATCGAGCTGCGTCGCAGGTCGCCGTTGTCGTCGGGAGTGAAGCGGCGGGGGTCCTCGCCGCCCTCGCCGGTGTTGCTGCGGCCGCCGATGCGGTTCATGGCGATGGCGAGGGTCTCGTGGGCCTCGGCGCTGATCGAGCCGAAGGACATCGCGCCAGTCGCGAAGCGCGGGAAGATGCTGGAGGCCGGCTCGACCTCCTCGATGGGGATGGGGTCACGGTCGGAGCGGAGCTCCATGAGGCCGCGGAGGGTGGCCATCTGACGGGCCTGGTCGTTCACGAGGGTGGTGTACTCGCGGAAGATCTCCCGGCGCTTCGTGCGGGTGGCGTGCTGCAGCTTGAAGATCGTGTCGGGGTTGAAGAGGTGGTACTCGCCGTCGTGGCGCCACTGGTACTGGCCGCCCCAGCCGATGCCGTAGAGCCCGCCGTCGCGGTCGGGGTAGGCGCGGGCGTGGTGGGCGAGCATCTCGGCCGCGATCTGCTCGAGCCCGGCCCCGCTGATGCGTGAGACGGTGCCCGTGAAGTAGCGGTCGATGAGGTCCTCGTTGAGGCCCACGGCCTCGAAGATCTGGGCGCCGCGGTAGCTCTGCACCGTGGAGATGCCCATCTTCGACATGACCTTCACGACGCCCTTCTTGAGGGCCTTGCCGAAGTTGGCCTCGGCCTCCTCCCAGGGGATGTCGCTCTCGAGGGAGCCCTCGTCCACCATCTCGCGGAGGGTGTCCAGCGACAGGTAGGGGTTGATGGCGCCGGCGCCGTAGCCGATGAGCAGGGCGAAGTGGTGCACCTCGCGCGGCTCGCCCGTTTCGACGACGAGCCCGACCTTGGTGCGCTGCTTGTTACGCACGAGGTGGTGGTGGAGGCCGGCGGTGGCGAGGAGGGCGGGGAGGGGGGCGCGGTCCCGATCGATGTCACGGTCGGAGAGGATGAGGATGTTGGCGCCGCCCTCGATCGCCTGGTCGGCACGCTCGAAGAGCTCGTCGAGGGCGGGCTGCATGCCCGCAGGCCCCTCGTCCGCGGGCATCGTCATGGGCAGGACGGCGGAACGGAAACCGCTCTCCCCGTCGAGCGCCCTGAGCTGCGCGATCTCGCCGTTCGTGAGGAAGGGCGAGGGCAGCGCGATCATGCGGTAGCCGTCGTCGAGGCCCTCGCTGAAGAGGTTGCCCTCGGCGCCGATGAGGGAATCGACGGAGGTCACGATCTCCTCGCGGATGGCGTCGAGGGGCGGGTTCGTGACCTGGGCGAAGAGCTGCTTGAAGTAGTTGTAGAGCGGCTGCGGACGCTCGGAGAGCACGGCCAGCGGCGTATCGGTGCCCATGGAGCCAAGCGCCTCCTGGCCCTGGCGCGCCATCGGCCCGAGGTGGTACTTGGCGTCCTCGACCGTGTAGCCGAAGGCGATCTGGCGCTCGAGCAGCTCGGGCCCCTGGACCGGGGCGGGAGGCTCAGCGGGGGGCAGGTCGGCGAGTCGGGTGAGGTTCGCGTCCAGGAAGCCGTCGTAGTCATGAGCGCCTGCGAGCCGCTGCTTCAACTCCGTATCGCCGATGATGCGCCCTTCCTCAAGGCTCACGAGGAACATGCGCCCGGGCTGCAGGCGGCCCTTCATGAGGACGTTGTCGTCCTCGACGTGAAGGACGCCGGACTCGGAGGCCATGACGACGAGGTCGTCCTTGGTCACGAGATAGCGGGAGGGGCGGAGGCCGTTGCGGTCGAGGACGGCGCCGATGGTGCGGCCGTCGGTGAACGCGACGGAGGCGGGGCCGTCCCACGGCTCCATGAGGAGGCTGTGGTACTCGTAGAACGCCTTCTTCTCGGCGCTCATGGTCTCGTGGCCGGACCAGGCCTCGGGGATGAGCATCATCATCGCGTGCTCGATGGGGCGTCCGCCGAGGGTCAGGAGTTCGAGGGCGTTGTCGAGGCAGGCGGTGTCGCTGCCGG
>DAOUID010000221.1:0-2617 GCA_034428315.1 Dehalococcoidia bacterium | reverse complement strand
TCACACGCGACGCCTGCTCCAGGCCAAATTCGTCGACGTGGTACTGGAAGGTGTTGCGCTGGGTCTCGAAGCTGCGGTAGCTGCTCACGACCGCGATCACGTGTCCCTCAGCCGCTGCCGCCTCGATCAGGGCGAGCAGGTCGGGCAGGACCTCCTCGGTGACGCGCTGCTGCTCAAAGGCGTAGTCGCCCGTGAGCAGGACGAGGCCCTGCGGCTCGCAGTCCTCCTCCAGGCGATGGAGCTTATCGAGGGGCACGAGGATATCGCCGCAGGGCACGATGTAGACGCCATCGGCGTTGGGCGTGGCCGTGGGCGTCGCGGGTGAGGGGGGAGCGGCGTGGGAGGCCTCGACGGTGGCGTCCGAGGCTGGCTCCCTGGGAGGAGTCGACGGAGGCGGGGCCTCGTCGTCGGCCGCGGGGGAGCGGGCGACGACGGTGCTGTCGACTTCCTGGGGGCCGTCTCCACAGGCAAGAAGGAGGAAGGGAAGCAGAAGGGCGGCGAAGGCGAGCGTTCTGCTTCCCTGCATTCCGTTGAGGATAGCGCCGGCGGGGACTGCCATCAGTTTGCCCGGGTCAGCCGGTCGCGAAGTGGCTGATGCGGGGGTCGCGCCGGACATCGTCGACGAAGGCGCGCAGGAGGGCGTTCGTCATGGAGGGGTTCTCCAGCTGGAGGAAGTGGCCGGCGCCGGTCACGGGCTCCTGGCGGAGGAAGAACGTGATCTGCCGCAGGCGCTCGGGATCGCCGAGGGGGGCGTTGCCCCAGAGCGCCATGAAGGGCTTCTTGTCGGCAGCCTGCAGGAGGGCGCCGAGGTTCTGGGCGAAGTAGCCGTTATCGGTGAGCTGGCCGGCGGCGACCTGCGGGTCGCAGCCGAGCATGCGCTCCTCGACATGCTCGCGCACGGCGGCATCGGACGATTCGCCGAAGAAGCGGTCGAAGAAGACGCGGGCGGGCTCCATGGTGCCGGCCTCGCGGAGCTGGGCGGCGAGGCCGCCCATCGCGCCCCGAGCGGCGGAGTCGAGGGGCGGGTCGACCATGACGGTGCCGATGACGCGGTCCTCGTGGCGGCTGTTCGCGAGGAGGGCGACGAGCCCGCCGATGTCGTGTCCGGCGACGATGGCCGCCTCCATGCCACGGTCCTCGATCACGGCAGCGACGTCGTCCGCGGCCTGGGTGAGGTCGTAGGGAGGGTCCAGGGAGGATTCGCCGCAGCCTCGCAGATCGAGGGTGAGGCAGTGGTAGTCGCGTGAGAGGTCATCGAGCTGGGGGCGCCAGAAGGAGCGGTCGCCGGCCCAGCCGTGCACGAACACGAAGGGGGGCGCGCCCTGCCCCGCCTCCTCGTACCCGAGCGAGGCGCCCTCGACGGTGATCTGCGGCATCAGGCTTCGTCGCTCCGTCCCCTGCGGAAGCGAGAGAAGAGGAAGGCGGCAGCGGCAGCGGCAGCGGCGAGGCCGACGGCCACGCCGGCGACGAGGGGCACGCCGGGAAAGCGGCGCTCACGCTCGCGCCAGCCGCTGCGCAGCTCCTCGATATCCTCGGGGATGGGGATCGGGCTGGCGTCGGGCTCGGGGAATGCGCCCTCGTCGAGGTCGGCCAGGAACTCCGTGATGGCGCTGGTGAAGCCACCGGGGTTGTCGCCGGGGACGCTGTGCCCCGCTCCGGGCACGACTACGAGCCTCGCGTTCCGTATCTCGCCGGCGGTGCGCTCGGCGACCTCCTGGCTGAGGATGTCACTCTGCTCACCGCGGACGAGGAGCACGGGCGGGGCGAGCTCGCGGAAGCGGCGCCAGAGCTCGTCGCTGCTGAGCTGGCTGCCGGAGCGAACGGCGCCCTCGCCTTCGCGGAAACGCTTGTCGAACTTCCAGGTCCACTTCCCGTTCTCGAGCGGGCGGAGGCGGTGGCGCATGCGCTCGCGGATGTTCTCCTCGGTGCGGCGGGTGTTGAAGCGCATCGCGTTCTGGACGAACTCGTCGAAGTCGAGCTCATCGGGGCCGCGGGTGAAGCGCATGATGTTGTCCACGCCCTCCTTCGCCGCCTCGGGACCGACATCGACGAGGACGAGAGCGCTCACGCGCTCGGGGTGCTGGAAGGTGTACTCGACGGCGTTGAGGCCGCCCATGCTGTGGCCCATGAGGATGAATCGCTCGAGGCCAAGCTCCTCACGCACCGCCTCAACATCGGCGACGAAGGCCTCGCGGGTGTAATCGCCATCGGGTGACCACTCGCTGTCGCCGTGGCCGCGCTGGTCGAGGTTGATGAGGCGGAAGCGGTCGTCGGCGCGCTGGCCGAACTCATCGAACATGTGGCCGGAGACGCCGAAGCCGTGGAGCGCGAGGATGACGGGACCGTCGTCCGGCCCCCACTCCTGGTAGGCCAGGCGCAGGTCGCCGCTGGTGGCGGTGCGCTCGCGGTAGGTGGCAGTCAGGGTTCAGGGCCTCCGCGCGGATCTCGCGGCGCGCGAGGCTGCCGCGGGCGTCCGATGATAGCACCGGCGGCGGTGCGCGCCGGAAGGGGAGGGGCTCAGGCGCCCAGCTCGATGTAGCGCTCGACGACCCAGCGGAGGGCGTCGGAGGCGGTCACCACGCGGAAGCCCTGGGCGGTGTCCATGGGCACGTGGCGG
>DAOUID010000220.1:0-6394 GCA_034428315.1 Dehalococcoidia bacterium | reverse complement strand
AAGGCACCATCCAGTACCACCCCAGCCTCCTCCCCCTCCACCGCGGCTCCTCCGCCATGAACTGGCCCATCATCTTCGGCCGGACCGAGACCGGGCTCAGCATCTTCTGGCCCGACGAGGGCATGGACACCGGGCCCGTCCTTCTCCAGAAGACCTGCGAGATCGGCCCCGACGACACCCTCGGCTCCCTCTACTTCGAGCGCCTCTTCCCCATGGGCGTTGACGCCATGGCCGAGGCCGTGGCCCTCGTCGAGGCGGGCCGGGCGCCGCGTATCGAGCAGGACCACTCGCTCTCCACCTACGAGCCTCCCTGCGAGGAGGAGCACGCCCGCATCCCCTGGCACGAGCCCGCCCAGCTCGTGTACGACCGCATCCGCGGCTGCAATCCCCAGCCCGGCGCCTGGACCACCCGCCGCGGCGGCGAGCGCCTCGGCGTCTTCGACTGCCGCCTCACCCATGACGCCGAGCCCGGCAGGCCCGGCGCCGTCCTCCGCATCGAGGAGGACGGCATCGACGTGCGCCTCAACGGCGGCGTGCTGCACGTCAAGCGCGTCCAGCCCCAGGGAGCGCGCAAGGTGAACGCGGGCGAGTGGGCTGCGGAGGTCGGGTTGAAGGTCGGGGCGCGCTTCCGCTAGGGGTCCGGGTCGTCCCGATCCTCGGAGAGAATCGGCTCCGGCGGCTCATCGAAGAGGATGTCCGCCGGCGTGCCGTCGATCACGCCCGTCGGCGGCGTGGGAGGACCGCTCGTGACGTTCACGAGGATGGTCTCCTGGATGGGCGCCAGCAGTCCCTGGTGCACCGTCAGCCGCAGGGTGTAGACGCGCGGCGCAAACTCCTCCAGCGCGATCGTGCCCAGCCTGCCGTTCGCGAAGTTGTCCTCCCCCGTCGCAAGCACCACCCAGTCCTCTTCGGTGGGACTCGCCCCCGGCCCGATCTCAAGCACCCATTCGGTCAGCGCGCCCGCATTGACGCTCCCGAACACGCCCGTCCCCAGCCCCACGGTCGCGCTCGGGAATGGCGACACGATCGCGAGCGCGGGAAGCCCCGTGCTCGCCACCTCCGGCATGATCGGGATGAACGCGTGGAAGTCTTCGGGAGGCTCCTCCACGAGCCTGATCGCGAGGTCGGGCTTCCACTCCGGCAGCTTCACGAAGCGCTCCGCCGCCCGGTAGCGCAGCGGCGTGCGGGCTGAAGCAAGCAACCCGTTCCGTGTGTCGATGATCGCCGGCACGCACGAATCCTCGTACTCGACGTCCTTCCGCACCCACGCTTCGACGACCTGCTCGCAGCCTCCCTCGAGGTGCCGGTCCGTCGACGGCGTGGCGAAGTCCGTGAGCTCCACGTTCTCCGGCTGCAACTCCTCGAAGTCCCGCAGTTCCTCGATGAGTGCTTCATCCAGCAGGTACTCGTGGTACTGCCCCATCCAGTTCTTGAAGAGCCACAGCGTCGTCCTGGCCGAGGCGTACTCGCCGCTGCGCCCGTCGATCACGAGCTCGTTCGTGGCATTGCCGATCCACACCGCCGTGGCCGCGTCGCGCGAGTAGCCGTTCATCCACGTCTCCAGCGTGTCATCGGCGTCCAGCGGCCCCTGCTGCGTCCCGGTCTTGATCCCCGTCGCCAGCTTCTCCTCGCCCACGAAGGTATCCAGGCGAAGGTCCTCGTTGCTCGTCCCGCAGCCCCAGATGATGAAACGCGCCGTGCAATCCGACATGACGGTGTGCAGCAGCCAGACGCTGCCCGCATCCACCGTCCGGATCCGCTGCGGGCCCTGGTGCAGGAAGATCACGCGATCGTTGATGTCGCGGACCTCCAGCACCACCACCGGGTCGAGGGGCCGTGTGCCCGGCAGGCGCAGGTGCCCCCGCTGGAAGTCGAGTTTCTGCTGGATCGCGTTCTCGTAGTCGACGCCCTCGTCGAAGGCGGTGTTGTTCAGCGTGTCGGGCGCAACCGTGGTCGCGTGGTGAGGCACGCCCACCATCACGCCCATGTTCGCGATGGTCGCGTTCATATAGGCCATGTCCACCGCCCGGATATTGGCCCCGCCGGTCGCGATCGATGCGCCGTAGTAGATGTCGAGGTGGGACACGAAGGTGGGGTCGAACTGCTGCTGGATGGTCGTGATCCCCAGCAGCTTCGCCATCGTGATCACGTTCTCGATGCCCGCCTCCTGGGCGGCGCGGTAGGCGGGAACGTTCTGCGAACCGCCCAGGGCCGCCCGCGCGCTGACCAGGCCCTCCGTGCGAGGCTCCGCGCGCGGGTTCACGATCTCGACGTCCTCGCCCTCGAGCTCCAGCGGGTTCGTGTCCCAGAGGATGCTCATCGGCGCCTTGTTCGCGTACTCGAACCAGGCCAGGTACACGGCCGGCTTGAAGGCCGACCCCGGCTGATTGATCTCCACCAGCTGGTCGACGTTGCCCGCCACCCTCGGGTCGGCGGTGACCGACGGGTCCCGGTTCGGCGCATAGACGAGCAGTTCGCCCGTCTCCGGCTCGATCGTAACGATCGCGGCGTTGTGGCACTCGCAGCCCGCCTCCAGGCCCCGCTCGATCGCGGCCCGCGCCCACGCCAGCGCATCCTGGGTCGCGGTCCAGTCCAGCGTCGTGCGCACGGTCCAGCCCGCGCTGTGCACGCTGGTGAGGCAGTCCGGCGCACTCTCCAGCTTCGGCAGGAGGCCCGCCTCGCACATGCGCACCAGCCGCGGCTCCACCTGGTTGTCGATGAACGCCGAGGCATCCTGGGCGGCCGTGGTCGCCGCCGGGAACACGTACAGCGTCTCCTCCTTCGCCTCCTCCGCCTGCGAGAAGGTGATCCACCCGTGCACGACCATCAGGTCGATCACGTCCTCCTGCCGCACCTTGGCCGGCCCCCCAACGGTCATGCGCCCCAGCGCATCGAGGATGCAGTTGCCGTCGTCATCCCGGTGGCAGTTCAGCCGAGGGTGGTAGAGCGTGGGGAACTGCGGGATTCCCGCCAGCATCGCCGACTCCGCCAGCGTCAGCTCCGAAGCGTGCTTCCGGAAGTACCCCTCCGCCGCCGCCTGCACCCCCACGTAGCGGTCCGCATACGAGATCTGGTTCAGGTACCAGGTGAGGATCTGGTCCTTCGTGTAGTCCTGCTCCAGCTCGATCGCGTAGGCGATCTCCCGAAGCTTCCGGTCGACGGTGCGCTCGGCCACGCACGGGTCGTCCGGATCGGTAAAGCTGCCGCAGATGTAGACGTTCTTGATGAGCTGCTGCGTGATCGAGGAGCCGCCCGTTCCCGTTCCGATGCCCCCGCCGACGTAGTTCTCCCACGCCGCCCGCGCGAGACCCCGGTAGTTCACCCCCGGGTGCGTCCAGAAGTCGTTGTCCTCCGTCGAGACGGTGGCATCGATCATGCTCTGCGAGATGTCCTTCAGCTCGACCGGGTGCAGGAGCTGCTGGGCGGGGTTCGTCAGCACTCCCAGCTCGACCTTCCCGGTGCGGTCGAAGATGCGGGTGATGCCCACCTGCCGCTCGATCAGCAGGTCCTCAATGGGCACGTAGTCGCGGGCGTAGTGCTGGTAGACGGCGAATACGGTCCCCGCCGCCGCCGCCAGCGAGGCCGAGGCGAGGAACCCCGCCACCAGCAGGCCGATCGCCCACAGCGGGAAGCCCCTCCGCTGGACGCGCACGCGGCGGGCACGCAGGCGGCGGCGAATGACGACCCGGCTAGCAGCCATGATTCGACGCGCAGGTGGCCGGGGATGGAGGGGGAGACCCAGGCGGGGGATGGGCGGGATGCCGCATCACCTTCGAGCCTAGCAAACAGGCCCCTTGCGGGCACGTGCGGGGGACCGTGTGTACGATCGCCCCATGCCCATCTCCCGCGAACAGGTGCTCCACATCGGCAGGCTCGCCCGCCTCGGCCTGAGCGACACCGAGATCGACCGCCTCACGGTCCAGCTCTCCGACATCCTCGACCACTTCGACGCGCTTGCCGCCGTCGATACCGAGGGCGTCGAGCCGACCGCCCACCCCCTCCCCCTCCACAACATCATGCGCAGCGACTCCGTGGCGCCCTCTCTCAAACGCGACGACGCCCTCAGCAACGCACCAGAGGTGGAGGACGGCCTCATTCGCGTGCGGGCCGTGCTCGAATGAGCGAGCTCTGGGAGCTGACGGCGCACGAGGCCCAGGACGGGTTCCGCGCCAGGGCCTTCTCCGCGGTCGAGCTGACGCAGTCGGTGCTCGCCCGCGTCGATGCCGTCGAGGAGCGCGTCAACGCCTACGTCACCCGTACCGACGAGCTGGCCCTCGATCAGGCCCGCGAGGCCGACGCCCGCTTCGCCGCCGGCACGGCCACCCCCCTCACCGGTATCCCCTTCGCCGTCAAGGACCTCATCGTGACGAAAGGCGTTCGCACCACCGCCGGCTCGCGCATGCTCGGGGACTTCATCCCGCCCTACGACAGCCACGTCTACGAGCAGATCAAGCGCGCCGGCGCCGTAATGGTGGGCAAGGCGAACATGGACGAGTTCGCCATGGGCTCCAGCACGGAGCACTCGGCCTACGGCCCCACCCGCAACCCCTGGGATACCGAGCGCGTCCCGGGTGGCAGCTCCGGCGGCTCCGCCGCCGCCGTTGCCGCGGGCGAATGCCTCGCCGCCCTCGGGAGCGATACCGGTGGCAGCATCCGCCAGCCAGCCGCCCTCTGCGGCGTCGTCGGGCTCGACCCCACCTACGGTCGCGTCAGCCGCTTCGGCATCATCGCCTTCGGGAGCTCGCTCGACCAGGTCGGCCCCATCGGCCGCGACGTCGAGGACGTCGCCACTATCCTCGACGGCATTGGCAGCCACGATCCCCGCGACTCCACCAGCGATCCCGCGCCCCGGCCCGACATGCGCCACTACCTCGGCCGCGACATCGCCGGCAAGAGGATCGGCGTGCCCCGCGAGTACTTCGTCGAGGGGATGGAGCCCGGGGTCCGCGACCGCATCGAGGAGTCCCTGGCCCGCCTCGAGTCCCTCGGCTGCGAGGTCGACACCGACCTCTCCCTGCCCATGACCGAGCACGCCCTCGCCGTCTACTACCTCATCGCCCCCAGCGAAGCGAGCTCCAACCTCGCCCGCTACGACGGGGTCAAGTACGGCCTCAGCGAGCGTGGCGGCAGCATGTGGGAGAACATGGAGCAGACCCGTGAGCAAGGCTTCGGCGACGAGGTGAAGCGCCGCATCATGCTGGGCGTTTACGCCCTCAGCGCCGGCTACTACGACCAGTTCTACCTGAAGGCGCAGAAGGTCCGGACCCTGATCACGAACGAGTTCCGCGAGGCCTTCACCCGCTACGACGCGCTCGTGACCCCCACCACCCCCGGCGTCGCCTTCCCCGTCGGCGAGAAGCTCGACGACCCCTACGCCATGTACCTCAACGACATCTACACCCTCCCCAGCGCCGTCGCCGGGCTGCCCGCCCTCAGCCTCCCCTGCGGACTCAGCGAGGGGTTGCCCGTCGGCCTCCAGATCATCGGCGATATCGGGGACGAGGGGACGATCCTCCAGATCGGCCACGCCTTCGAGGGAGCACTCGGCCAGGCGAACCGCCTCGCGGCGCTGTAGCGCAAACCTTGACCGTAATGGCCCCCATGCCCAGAGTCCGGATCGTGGACCGTAAGCTCACTGCGACGTGCCTCCCCACTGCCGCTGCGGCGGCGGCGCAAGCGCGCCGGTAGGATGCGAGCGGTTCAAGGACGCACAGGACAGAAGGCCGCCCGCGGGGCGGCTCTTTCGTATCCGCCACCGGCGGGGGGCGGAAGGAACGGGGCCGTGGACCACGATACCCCCGGGGCCGAGCGCTTCATCTCCCGCAGCCTCGCCTCCGTGCCCGCCAGCGGCATCCGCAAGTTCTTCGACCTGCTCAGCACCATCGACGACGTCATCTCCCTCGGCGTCGGTGAACCGGATTATGTAACGCCCGAGCCCATCCGCCGCGCCGCCCTCGAGAGCATCGAGAAGGGCGAGACCCACTACACCTCCAACTACGGCCTTCTCGAGCTCCGCGAGGCGCTCAGCCACGAGCTCCAGACCCTCTACGGGGTTTCCTACGACCCAGCCACGGAGATCGTTGTCACCAGCGGCTCCAGCGAGGCCTTCGACATCGCCCTCCGCTCCCTCCTCGACGACGGAGACGAGGTGCTCTGCCCAGACCCTAGCTACGTCGCCTACGAGCCCGCCGTCACCATGGCCAAGGGCCGTTTCCGCCCCGTCCCCACCGGTGCCGAGCACGAATTCCGCCTCCTCGCCAGCGATGTCTCCGAGCGCGTGACCGCGCAGACGAAGGCGCTCCTGTTCGGCTACCCCGCCAACCCCACCGGCGCGACCATGGACCGCTCCAGCCTCGAAGCCGTCGCCGAGGTGGCCGCCGCCAACGACCTCGCC
>DAOUID010000219.1:0-4348 GCA_034428315.1 Dehalococcoidia bacterium | reverse complement strand
CGGGAGAGCATGTTGGCGACGAGCATGTAGCTGGTGAGGTCGTTGCCGAAGCGGCCAAACTGGACGATGACGCTCTTGCCGCCCTGCAGGGAGCTGACGATGTGCTTGATGACGTCGCCGAACTGGGCGCCGTCGGTGCGGACGAACTCGCGGCGGGTGAGCCGCTCCATGCGGCGGCGGAGGCTCTCGAGGGAGCCGGGGTAGCCCATCTGGGCGGCAACCTGTGACCAGTTGACGTCGCCCTCGGGCGGCTCGCGCCAGAGCCCGTTGACGAGGGCCGCCGAGGGGTCGTCGGCGAGGATCTCGTCGATCCAGCCGGGCCCGAAGCGACGGCGGCAGGCGTGGGCGGCATCGATTGCGAGGTCGGTGAGGTCGAGCGTCTCGCGGAGGACCTCGAGATCGTCGGGCTCGATGTCGCGCGTGCCGATGAGGATCTGGCCGTCGGATCGGGCAACGCGGGATTCGAGGGTGTAGAGCTCGGCTTCGGTCTGGTGGCGCTGCTTGAGGGAGCGGAGGCGGCTGGTGGTGGGGCCCTGGAACTTCATCTCCCAGCCGTAGTCGTTGTGCATATCGAAGACGAGGGCGACGGTGCGGTCGCTGTTGGTGGAGGCGGCGGCCGAGCGGGTGAGCATCGCGTCGAGGAGGTGGAGGACGAGGATGCTCTTGCCGGTGCCGCTCTTGCCGAAGACGCCGGCGGAGCGCTCGAAGAGGCGCTCGAAGTCGACGCCGACCTCAAGCTCGTCCATGCCGAGGGGGGCGCCGACGGGGATGGCGGGGCCATCGGTGGCGAAGGCGCGGTCGAGGGTGCCCTGGTCGGCGGGGAGGACGGCGGCGAAGTGGTGGGGGAGGCGGCGGGCGCGGGCGGGCTCCTCCCCGTTCTCGCCGAGCTCCAGGTAGGGGTCGACAGCGAGGGCGGTGTAGACGCCGGTGTCCTGGAGCACCTCGCGGAGGAGGGAAGGCTCGTCGTCCCCCGGAGGCCAGACGGTGGGGCCGGAATCGACGGACTTGAGGGTGATGTCGGTGACCATGCCGAGCAGGCTCAGGCCTTCGCCGACGTCGGCCATGGCGTACTGACCGAGCTGGGCGCTCTGGTCGGGGTCGAGGCGGACCTCGAGGCCCTTGGTGAGGGAGCCTCCCACGACGACGCCGAGGGGCCGGGTGGCATCGGAGTCCGTGTTGCTCATGGTCCTGGCTCCACGGCGCGGAGGATACTGGTGAGGCGCGAGGGTTCGGCCTTGAGGAGGCGGGCCAGCTCCTTGCCGGCAGCGACGAGGAACGGCCTGCCGGCGGGGCCGGCGGCGCGGGCGACCTCGCGGATGGCGGCGGCGACGACGGCATCGTCGGCGGCGGGGTTGGCGAGGAGAGGGACGAGGAAGCGGCCATCGTCGGCGATGCGGACCTTCTCCTCGTCGGTGGCGGCCTGCACCTCGGCGAGGAGGGGCGGGGGCATGGGCGGCAGGTGGGGTCGGGCGACCTCGCGATCGACATGGCCACAGATGGCGACCGTCAGGCCTGTGCGCAGCAGGAGCTCGATCTCGGGATTGCCGGCCATGACGGCGGCAGCGCTCTGGCCGGGGTCGCCGCGGGGGACGAGGGGGCGGGAGGGGTCGTCGGGGCCGCTCTCACTGCCGGTGACGACGCCGAAGGTGAGGTAGCGGCCCTCACGCACGGCGAGCATCTGGCCGAGGGCGAAGGGCTCGCTCGTGTAGCGCGCGTAGGCGCAGTCGAAGGCGCGCACGCTGGCGCTGACGACACGGCAGGTCTCGCTCACAGCGACCGCCTCCGCTTGCTGTGCTGCTTGCCGTTGAGGGAGCCGCGGATACCCGCGTCCCCCGCGAGGCGGTCGAGCAGGCGCTCGAACTGCTGGCGATCGGATGCGGAGATGACGGCCTGCTCGTGCGCCTCCTGGAGGGCGCGGGGATAGCCCTCGCACCGCTCGCACTGGTCGACGAGCGTGGCGTGCAGGCGGTCGAGCTGGGCGGGGGTTGCGGCCCAGGCGGGGAGCTCGACGCGGGCGAGGTCATCGCCGACGCGAAGGTAGAAGAGGGCGACCTCGTGACCGGGGAGGAGGGACTCGACGCTCCCGCGGCGGCTACTGCGGGAGTGGAAGAGGGCACTGCGCTCGCCGGGGGCGAGGAGGCCGCGGAATACGTCGCCGTCGGTGAGGGGCGGAGCGGAGGGCGGGGGCGGGGCGAGCACCTCGAGGGCGGCGACCACTTCGCGGGCGGCGGAGGCGGAGATGTAGGCGCCCATGCTCAGGGGCTCGCCGCAGGCGCGGATGGCGTCGAGGGCTTCGATGGTGCGCGTCCGGTAAGGGGCGAGGGCCTCGTCGGAGGCCTGCCGGGTGTGGAGATCCCAGGGGAGGAGGGTGCCGTCGAGGAGGAGGACGGCGGGGCCGGCAGCGGCAGCGGGGAGGGCAAGCTCGGCGCCGCGCTCCAGCTCGCGGACATCGCGGAGGAGGCGGGTGGCGAGGCCGCGGGGCGCCCGGCGCATGTCTCCGGCGCCTTCGAGGAGGTCGGCGTCGAGGCCGACCTCAGCGGCGGCGGCGAGGGAGGGCTCGATCTCGACGCCGTAGGGGAGGACGGCGTGGCCGATGTTGATGGCGTAGCAGCGGACGGTGGAGAAGCGGTCGGGGGTGATGGAGGAACCATCGACGCCGACGACGGCAACGGGGCCGGGAGCGGGGGCGGCGAAGGTGGCGGCGGGGTCGTCCTCAGCGAGGGCGTAGGGGATGGCCTGGCCGGCGAGCGCCCGCTCGATGCGAGCGGAGGCGGCTACGGGGTCGTCGCTCCACTGCCGAAGGGCGGCGCGGGCGCCCTCGACAGCGGCGCCCGCGGCGGCGCGGGTCCCCTCGTGGCGGGCGATGAGCGCGGGAAGCTCGGCGGCGACGGTGTCCATGCGCAGGGTCACCGGCGGGCCTCCAGGGGCGAGCGGAGGACGCGAACGTCCCCGGTTCGGCGGGTGACGTGGGTCGCGTCGAGGTGTTCGAGGAGGGCCTGTGCGTACTTGCGGGTGGTCCCGAAGAGGTCGCGAACCTCTGCGAGGCTGACGGAGCCGTTGGCCTCGATATGGTCGCGGACCTGTTGCACGAGGTCGGCGTAAACGCCGGCCTCGAAGACGACGCCGGAACCGGTGTCCTCGACGAGGCCCTCGCCGGCGAGGTAGGCGAGGAGGTCGAGAGGGGGAGGGGACTCGGTGGGGGGGCTTGCGCCGCCGGCCCTGACGGCGGCGACGAAGGCGTCGGCCTGCTCCCGTTGCGCGCTGCTGAGGGTGACGGCGTAGCCGGGGGGCTGGAGCCCTCCTCCCGAGCGCTCGGCGAGGTCCCCGGCGGCGGCGCTCTCGGCGGCCACCAGCTCAAAGAGCTGGGGCTCGAGGGCGAGGCGGCTGCGGAGGTGCTCGCGGGGGGCGGAGGGGCGGAGGGGGTGCTCGGCGAGGTACTCGCTGACCGCCGCCAGCAGGTCCGCAGCGGCGGCGGTCAGCCAGGGGCGGCCGGCGAGGAGCGAGCCGCGATCGAGGGCGCGTCCGGCCGCCACGAGGTCGTCCGCGGCGGCAGCCGCATCATCCGGCTGGAGGCCGAGGGCGGGACCGATGGCGTTGCGGGCCTGGGGGCCGGCGGCGAGCAGGTCGGCGAGGCGCTCGGCGGGGGGCGCTTCGAGGCGGCGGTCGAGGGTCTCGAGCGTCGGGGGGTGGTTGCGGCGGTGGCGGCGGGGATTGACGGCGGCGATGGGGCCTCCGGCCACGGTCTCGTTGGGAGTGCGCACGATGCAGCTGTCGTGCGGGAGGACGGCAACGGGGGTCTCGAGCACGAGCTGAGCCCAGCCGGTCTCGCCGGGGGCGAGCTCGTCGCGGTCGAGGAAGCGCACCCTGGCCTCGGATTCGGCGGTGGCCGAGAGGAAGGTCACGCCGGCGTCGTGGGCGAGGGGATGGGTGAGGATTTCGGTGGCCTTGAGGCGGACATCAAGGGCGTAGGCGGGCTTGAGCACGTCGCGGGCGGCGAGGACCATGCCGCGGCGGAGCTGCTCGGTGCGGATGCCGCTGACGTTGACGGCGGCGCGCGTCCCCGGGGCGAGGCGTTCGACCTTGCCGCCGTGGCGCTGGAGGCCGCGGATGCGGCCGCGCAAGCCGCCGGGCTGGACCTCGATCTCCTGGCCCACTTCGAGGCTGCCGTCGAGGAGGGTGCCGGTGACGACGGCGCCGAAGCCCTGCATGGTGAAAGCGCGGTCGATGGGGAGGCGGGGGCGGCCGAGGTCGCGCTTGGCGGGGGTGGAGTCGAGGGCGGTATCGAGGGTGGTCACGAGATCATCGAGGCCCTCTCCGGTGGTGGCGGAGGTGCGGACGATGGGCGCGC